>CAYZOG010000025.1:8449-10876 GCA_964480225.1 uncultured Gammaproteobacteria bacterium
ACGACATCCAGGTGGTGATCACTGTTCTTTCTCTTGATGAGGACAATGACCCAAGTGTAGTTGGTTTGATTGCTGCTTCACTTGTGTTGACCATCTCAGACATTCCATGGAACGGCCCTATTGCTGCTGCCCGCATGGGTAACATTGATGGTAGATGGATCTTGAACCCAACATACACAGAAAAAGAGACTTCAATTCTTGATGTGTTTGTTGCGGGAACACCTGACCTTGTTGCTATGGTTGAGGCAGGAGCTAACAACGCACCTGACGAACTTTGTGCCCAGGCAATGGAGGAAGCGCAGAATAATTTGCAGCCAGTCATTGATTTGATTGAAGAGGTTCGGCAGGCTGCTGGAATTGAAAAGCGTGACATTGAATCTCTTGTAACCCTGTCTGAAGAGCAGGCTGCAGACAAAGCAGAAGAAGATCGTGTAATGGAAATGGCTAAGGCGTTTGTGAAAGAGCACGCAGAAAAGTACGTGTTTGATTCACCAAAGACCTCAAAGAAAGAGCGCAAAGGTGCGTTTAATGCGACCGGTGAAGCACTTGCTGCATATCTTACAGAGCAAGGTGTTGAGGAAGCGTACGTAAAGCGCGCAACAAGCGACATGAAGAAACTTGTTGAAGCTGAGGTGACCAGAATGATTATTGAAAAAGAACAGCGTGTTGATGGTCGTTCTCTTACTGAGATTCGTCAGCTAACCGCAGAAGTTGGAATGCTTCCAAGAACTCACGGATCAGGACACTTCTTGCGAGGTGAAACTCAGGTGCTTTCTACAACCACACTTGCTGGACCTGGTGCAGAGCAGATTATCGACACCATGGAGTTTGATAAGAAGAAGCGATACATGCACCACTACAACTTCCCTGCTTTCTCAGTAGGTGAAGCGCGACCAAGTCGTGGACCTGGAAGACGTGAAATTGGGCACGGTGCACTTGCAGAAAGAGCGCTTGAAGCTGTACTTCCAGAAAAAGCAGACTTCCCATACACCATTAGAGTTGTGTCTGAGGTATTTGGATCTAATGGTTCAAGCTCAATGGCATCAACATGTGGTTCAACACTTGCGTTGATGAATGCTGGTGTGCCAATTAAGGCTCCAGTTGCCGGAATTGCAATGGGACTTGCGAGTGACGACCAAGGACGATGGAAGGTTCTTACTGACCTTCAAGATCTTGAAGACGGAAAAGGTGGAATGGACTTTAAGATCACTGGAACACGAGACGGAATTACGGCAATCCAGATGGATACCAAGACACTTGGACTTAACAAAGATATTGTTAAGCAGACATTTGTGCAGGCTCGTGCAGCACTTAACCAAATCTTGGACACCATGCAAGCTACTGTTCCTGAAGTTCAGGAAATGTCTCAGTACGCTCCAAGAATTGAAACCATTCAGATTGATCCAGACAAGATTCGTGACGTGATTGGAACTGGTGGTAAGGTGATCAACGGAATCATTGACGAGACCGGAGTTGAAATTGATATTGAAGACGACGGACTTGTAATGGTAACCAGCAGTGATGCTGCAGGAATGGCAAAAGCACTTGAGATCATCCAAGGAATTGTGAAAGAAGTTGAAGCTGGTGAAAAGTACACTGGTAAAGTTGTGAGAATTGAAGACTTTGGAGCGTTTGTGAACATTCTTCCTAATAAGGATGGATTGGTACATGTTTCTGAAATCGCATGGGAGCGAACAGAAAACGTTGCTGACGCACTGAAGATTGGAGATGAAGTTGAAGTTCTTGTGAAGGAAATTGACTCAATGAACAGAATCAACCTCTCAATCAAGGCACTTAAACCAAAGCCAGAAGGGTATGAGGAGCGACCTCCTCGCCGACCTGGTGGAGACAAGCCAAGACGAAAGTTTGGACATGGACCAAAAGGACCAAAGAAACCAGGATTGTTTCACAGAAAGAAACGAGACTAGGTAACTCAAACCACAGAAGCCGCCTGCATGGGCGGTTTTTGTGTACCTGAGATTGACTTTTTTGCTAAATTTTGCTACTAATTCACTTGGACAGCGCGTTTGCGCATAACTTTGGAGGGTCTTTATCATGTCCGAGAACAACCGCGGCATCTTTGCCAACTTCCTCGACAGCGGAATCGACTACATGGTGCTGTTTCTCTCGCCAGCCCTAACCCTATTCTTTTTTGTCTATTACGGGGAAAGCATTGGCATCCCCATAGACAAAATTGGAGGTGGCATGGGCATGGCAGTCGGCGCGTGGGTATGCCTTAGTCTGTTTTGGCTCACCAGAATTGACTGGTGGGATAGGTGGCAGAACAAATCCAACTGGTTCACAGTCCCGGCCACCTTTGTGGCTTCCGCTGTGATCGTCCTTCTGGGTGGTGGCATCCAAGCACTTTTCTCCTAGAGCCTCGCGCTGCCGCGCTTGAGGCTCAAACCGCACAGACCGTGGGAAACA
>CAYZOG010000026.1:0-8600 GCA_964480225.1 uncultured Gammaproteobacteria bacterium
ATTGGGTAGTTGTTCATACTTACGCTTTAGAAGATTTCATTCCTGGAATCATCACCAGTAGTGCGAGGATAAACCAGAACATGATGGCAAGGTCATTTTTCAAATATGGAACATCAACCAAGCCGTGGATTGCCATTACAAGAAGTGCTGCGGCGCATGCAGATGGAATAATGTTTTGTGCTTTCCAGGCTCTGGCAAATCCCCAGGCAAGAAGCGCAACAAATGCGAGCATTCCAATCAGGCCAGTCTCAGTCCAGAAATTAAGAATCACATTGTGTGGGTACAAATAAATTTCTGCCCAATCAAATTTATGAAACGGTGCAACTGCAACTTGATAATCTCCCAATCCATTTCCAAACAGTGGTGTGGTCTCAAGTTGTTCCAAGGTTTCATTCCACATTTGCAACCGAATTGTTCCAGAATAGTTTTGTAGTAGAACTTCCTCCTGGATAGGTTCGGCCAAAGGGGTGAATGGAATAGTTACACCAGCCAAGATGATAAGTGCTGTGGTAAGGATTCTAGTTTTTTTGATGATCAGCCCAAATACAATTCCAGTTCCAAGAAGCCCGGCAAGTGCGCCAGTGGATTCTGCAAGAACAATTGCCCAAAGTGAAAGCGCAATAGTCACGGCGTGGAAGATGAACAGTGGAAGATGGAGTTTAAGATTTTCAACTCTATGCTTCCAATGCGCAACTGCGTTACCAACACTCAACGCGATGATTGGTGCCAAGAACAATCCAACCGCGTTGGGGAATTCAAACACAGAAACAGCACGACGGGTTTCAATGGCTCGCCAATATTCATTTGGAATTGAGTCTGGGAACCAATAGAACTGTGCAATGCCATGCGCTGCCACAACCAACGCACTAAGCGTAAGTCCAATCACCGGCAGCATCATGTGTTTCTTCTCCAGTCCGGTGATGATTACAATGAAGAATAAGATGGGTTCGATAAAGTAGGCTTTCCACAAGCCTGCTGCGGTAGAAAGCGAATCTGCAATAAACACAGAACCGGTTGCTGCCAACACAAAAATGATTCCAGCCCAAGCCAAAGATTTATGTGCGTGATACAGCTGTTTTAATTTGCGCCAATCTGGTTTTGCAAATAACCACACAACAACAGTGAGGCCTAACAACACTTCAAGTGCGGTACTTGGTAGCGGTCCAATAGTAAATCGCAAAAGATACACCGGCAGTAATGTCATCACCAGTGTGACCAAAATTGGAAGAAGTTTTTTAGCGAGTTTTTCCATAGTGCAAATCAGGTAATCCTTTGGTAACAAACAATACCAAACCATATACCATTGCACCAGCTACAATTTGCAGGCTTACGTGCCAATCCGGAAGGAGGGTGAGTGCGCCATACATGATCGCGCTGGCAGTAATAATTTTTCCAAGTGTTTTGTATTTCAATTTGATTTGGGTGTGGCCCAGAACATGTCGAGACAAGAAGAACGCGGCAAATGCTTCTGAGAATACGGTCACCCATGCTGCTCCGGCCATGCCGTACTTTGGAATAAAGATGATGTATCCAATCAAGCTGAGTACTGCGTCTATTGCGTACACCCAAATTACTTTTTTCTGATGCTTGAGTGCGACAACGGTGTGGCCAAACAATGTGCTTACAAATGCGGCAATCAACGCAATCAACAAGATAGTGAGGATTGGCCCTGATGCACCAAACTCTGGTCCCGCAATAAATGCCATTAATGGTGTTGCCAACAGAATCGCTCCGGTAAAGATTGGCAAAATCACCATCATAAACACATCAAACGTTTTTTGCATCGCACGATTAAACCGTCCAGTGTTTTTAGTACTCCACGCATGGGTCAAAATAGGGAGAACAACTCCCATCATCATTACAGGCAACATTAATAGGATATCGAGCACTCGGTATGCCGCTCCATACAGTCCAACCACAGATTCACTCGCTACAAAGGTAAGAATCAGCGTATCTGCACGCAAATACACTAGATTGAAAGCGATTGAAACACCAATTGGCCATGCGCGCGTAATAATTTCTGCCCAAATTACCTTATTATAGGCAAATTTAATTTTCACAAACCGTCTTGCGGCCAAAAACATGGTTACAAACTGCCCAAATGAACCCAATACAACAGCTGCCAGTACTATAAGGAGGCCTTTTCCAAACCAGATTGCGGCAAATGTTCCTAAAAATAGCAAAATTCTACCAACATTCTCTGCAATTGCCACCCATGCCATGCTGAGATGCTTTTGAAACAGCCCAGTAAGGATCTGGTTAAGGGTAATAAAGAAGAAAGACCACATGGTTAACGCAATTCCCCACTTCACCACTGGTGGATAGGGGGTTGCAAGCGCAATGATTGGGGCCAAACCTAAGAAAATCAGTGCAGAGAAGAAGCGCAAGGTAAACAAATTGTTCACAATCTCACTTTCTTTGGCTTTATGCTCACTAATCATCTGCACGGTCACCAGTACAAGACCAAAATCAACCAAGATTCCAAAGAATTGGAGGTATGTGGTTACCGTGGTGTACTGTCCAAACCCTGCAGTACCCAAATGACGGGTGATCATGGCAACCACAATAAGGCCCAACATAGTAGAAAAGCCTTTTCCAATCACTTGAATCAATGTATTACTGGCAACTTTGCGCGTCAGTGACATATTGTCTCTATTGTAACATGAATTGAAGGCTAGGAACGGAGGTGTGAAATGCTTGCATTTCATAGCCGGAGTGACGACGACGCCAACTTTTAGCAAGCGAAGCAGCTAAAAGTTGACAAATGCGATTTTCTGTGTTATTATGTATGTGTAGTACATGAGGATGTTCGGCAAAAAAGTGCATAAAGCACGTAGCCGAACTTTTTTTGTACTAAAAAACAAAATAAAAACAAAAATTAAGGCTTTGCCTTATCTATATGAGTAATCCAGAGAGTCCTAATCGCCGCCCGCATATCTCAGAATCGGGGAAAGCAAAAGGACTACAAGAAAAACCTAAAACAGAGGTAGTCCATGAGGTGTCCAGTCCAGCAATGCGGACGGATGCATCAGAGATTCAAGCACAGCTTGCCAAAGAGGCAGAAGCTGTGGAATGGGCTAGGGGTGAGGCTCAAGTCGCCGCCCGAGAAACTAGTAATGACGCTCGAAGATTTGGTGCAGATGAACTTGAGCGATACAGGGAAGAGGAAGCAAAAGCACAGAAGCCACCTAAAAAAGGCATCTTTGCACGGCTCTTTAAAAAACGGTCATAAATAAGACCAATATGAAAGGTTCGTAAACAAAAATCAAAAAATTATGTATACTAGTGGGCACACATTCCAACGACCGATGCAAACGTATAGTGAAATGTACAATGAAGCCCATGCAAACAGTTCTGCGGTGAACGTTCACCAGGGAATGAGCATGTGGTCTAGTCTGCTGGTAGCATTTGCTGCTGTGATTTTGGGTGCATTTGCACTACATGCAGGAGAGCAAGTATTGAACAACATTGTATATGGTGAACAACCTGAAGCGCGCACGGTGATTGGCGAGTTTGAGGGTGGGCAGCATGATGACAATTCAACAAGTAGCTCTTTAGAATGGAGTACGATTGCCAAAATGCTATTGGGTGTAGAAACCGCCCATGCTGCTCCGCTTCGCGGATACGAAACCCTAATCACGCGGCAATCACGTAACTCGATTACCTTAAGTCCTGGTGAGTCGGCCGATGTTGTCCTTCGGCTGAAGAACATTGGGACAACTACGTGGACCAACAATACGAATAGTCCGTATGTGTCGGTATACACGTATAGTCCAAAGTACCGAAGTAGTGCATTTAGAAGCGCGAAGTGGTACTCAACTACGCAACCTGCGCGGTTGACAGAGGGGCGCGTGGCTCCTGGGGAATTTGGACATGTAACTATTCCGTTTACAGCACCGCAGACGCCCGGTACATACACAGAGGTGTTTAGGCTTGCGGCAGAGGACACCGCTTGGATCCCTGGAGGGGAATTTCAAGTTGTTGTAACGGTAAAAGATCCTAATGCAGCAGTAGTTGCACCAAAGGAAGAAGTAGAGGCAGTACCAGAATCCTCACCTGCAGAAGAGGTGAGCGCCGATTCAGATAATGCACCTGCTCCTTCAGTTGAAAACAATTATTCTGCGTTGCGATTAATTCAATCCCATCGCGCTGTTGAAGCGCCGGGTGGTCAAGATGTGTTCTTTAAGGTTGGTTTTAAAAACACTGGAAAGGATCCATGGCTTGCACGTGAGTTGAGAAGTGCAAATACAGCTGTGGCGGCGGTAAACACCCTTTCCTCTTTTGCCCATAATTCTTGGATCAACGGGGGCACCGTGACGCAACTTGCGGCCGGGACCGTTAACCCAGGTCAGCTAGACCTCTACAACTTTACGTTCCGTACCCCAGCAAAGGCTGGAGAGTACACTGCAAAATTCCAACTGCATGTTGCTGGTCTTCCGGTAGAAGGCGGCCTTATTGAGATTCCAGTTACCGTAACCAGTGATGCAGCAACACTTAACCCTATTACATTTGAAGGCGAGGCTCAGCTTGGTGAGGAGCCTCGTATTAGAGTTGGGCTTTGGAAAATTGATGAAGTTGGGACTCCGTTATTGAAGAGTCCATTTGCCTATACTATTACAGATGCGGACGGTAAGCTCTTAGCGAACCTTCCGGCCAACACACAAGTAAGCGCGGTGCGTAGCGCCAATGGTTCCTACATTGTTGAAGGAGCTGGAATTTCTGTTGTGTCTAAGACTCTTGTCCGATTTGAACCAACAGTTGCAAATTCATACATGGAGGTTGTGAACCGTGAAGATCGTCCATCATGGAACCGAGCGCTGAATTACAATACCTTCCGTGACACAATGGAAGTTCGATATTCAGAAAAGAATGATAAGACCTGGTTGGTTAATGAGCTCCCTATTGAGCAGTATGTTGCTGGAGTTGCGGAGATTAGTAACAACTTGAATTTTGAAGCGCAGAAAGCGTTGATGACTGCGGTGCGTACGTATGCGTTTTTCCAGAAGTCTGGAACTAAGCACGCGGACCGTCACTTCCACGTCGATTCAAAGTATGACCAGGTGTATAAAGGGTACGCACGTGAGATGCGTTTTGATCAGGTGGCAAAATCTGTGCGTGAAACTCGTGGAGAGTTGGTAACCTATAATGGTGAAGTTGTGATCACTCCGTACTTTGCGCGTTCAGATGGGCGCACTCGTGCGTGGTCTGAAGTGTGGCGTGGTGATAAGCCATGGTTGCAATCAGTGCGAACAGAATATGATGCCGGCCGCACGCAATGGGGACATGGCGTTGGAATGAGTGCTCGTGATTTGTTGCTCCGTGCAGATGAAGAAGGTCTCAATTATCACCAGTTGCTGCAGTACTACTACAGAGGGACAGAGACGCAGCTGTTGTATAAATAGTCTATAAAAAAGTGAAGCCCCACACCGACTTCCATGTCAGTGTGGGGCTTTGAGTTGGGGTGAATCAGAACGTGAACGAGTCTCGTTCTTGGAAGATCAGGTCTTCCTCACTGTGGTAGTAGTGGGTGTAGACCATCACGTCCGGCCACTCCCATCCAACCAGTGTCGCAAACACCAGAGCGTTGACCGGGCTGTAGCATGTTGCCCAGCGAGCGTTCTCCGCAATGGTTCCTTCACGATTGGTCACGCGACCGAGACCGGTGTGGATGTTCAGGTATGGCTCTTCCAGAGCCGACCGTCGGATTTTCTTGTGACCCTGGACCGCGTGGAAGCCTGGAACGGTGTGCACCTGGACCAGTGTTCCTTGGGAGTCTGAACCATCTAGAATGATCAGGGCGGGTTTCATCCCGTCCAGATGTCCTTTGATGATCTCAATGAGGTTTTCAATCTCATTGAAGGGGCGATCCCATCCCGGGAAGTTCCCGTGATAGTATTGGATCACTTTTTGGGTGAGCGACTCCACCTGCTCTTCTCCGTTGAGGGTTGAACCCTCCCAGAAGCAGCCCTGGTCAAACTCAGTGAAGACCTTTTGCATCTTCATGAGGAATTCCGGGGTGAGCGTGGTCTTGTCGCGACCAAAACCGTAATCCGGTCGGTCTCGAATGGACGCCCCCAGGACATCGTGCCACGGGGTCAGCGTCTCATCGATCTGGTGTTGCAGAGCGAACTCCGCAAAAGACGTCTCCGCCTTTTTGAACTTTCGGGTCATGTCTGTCTCCACGCTGCTTGCGCAGCAGAGCGTCCAGCTCATTTGGGCCTCACTTCTTGTGAGGCCGGGGGTTTTGTGGCGCGGATGAACCGCACCTCCCCGAGACGACGTGACGCCGATTTTACATCTCAGTGTTGAAGGGGTGCGGTGTACGCACTACCTCAAACGTTTCATTTTCACCTCCTTTTCCGCTCCATTGCGGACAACCAAAAATACCGCATTTAGCGGTATTTGTCAAGGATAAAAGTGAAGCCCCACACCGACTTCCGTGTCAGTGTGGGGCTTTGAGTTGAAGGCTGAGCCTACTTCCAGTGGGGGAGGAGCTCGAACTGGTCGGGTTCCACCTTGTGCAGTTGTTCGTCATCCTTGACGAACCAGCTGTAGACCGTAACGCGGGTGAGCGGCTTGCTGTTTGGGATCAGCGTGGTCCACTCCTGCCACTGTGCCATGGTGGCGAACACCGAGGGGATGAGGTTGAAGCACTGCAGCGCGTTGCTGCGGCTTTTGTCCTCACCTTCCCAGCCGGTGACGCTTCCGTCACGGCAGTCGATGGTCAGGCGGGTTTTACTCTGCGTCCACTCCTCCAGCTTGAACGCGTAATCGCTGTAGACGTGCACCTTGGGTCCGTCCGGCTGCTCGTAGTCGAGCACGATGTGCAGGTGTTGCCTGCCGGTCGATCCGTTGGGGCAGTAGTGCGCGATCGCGTCGAGCAGTTGCTCCACCTCCCGCATGGGCTGATCCCATCCGGTGTAGTACTGGACCACGTTGTAGGACAGCTCCTCTCGGATTTCCTCCCAGGAGCGATCGCCCCAGAAGTCGTCACCCCAGGCGATGAGCTCCATCACGGTCTGGTCCATGTCCACGAGCTTGTCCATCTTCTCGATGTCCAAGTCCGGTCGGAACTGGATCATCTCGATGGCGTTGTGGTCGTGCTGGATGTCGAAGTTCCTCATCTTGTGGAGGACCTGCGACAGGGACATCTCGGCCTTCTTGTACAATTTTGCCTTGGTCGTCATTTGTATCTCCGTGGCATCCTGCCCGGTTCCCTGCGCCCTACTTCGTGTAGGGCGTCTGATCAGGAAACCTGACCCTCCAGGGTCATGGTGTTGGTGGCGCGGGTTGAACCGCACCTCCAGGAGATCAGCATGCGCCTCGGCTCTCTCTTCTTTGTTGTGAACGTGCGGTTACGCACTAACAATGATACTTCATCACTACCTCCTTTTCCGCTCCAGTGCGGACAAAACAAAATACCACTTTCGTGGCATTCCGTCAACCCTATGAGGTTCAGATTAATTTGTCGTTGTCCCAGCTTCTCCGTGGATATGGTACTTCCTGTCCACACGGATTAGCTCGATAATTTCTTTTCTTAATTTGTGCGGCCTAGGCACATCAAGAAAGTTAAACCGCAATTCTGCACCAGCGGTTTGAAGATTGATGTTTCCGTAATTGAAAATGCTTGGGAACACTCCTTTAATGTCTGAAGTTACGTCCTGAATTTTGTAGAGGTCCACTTCTGCAACGGTTCGGGCAAACAATCCTTTCTGCTCAACGTTCACAATTCTGTCATTGGTGATCACCCACATGTCCAGGTAGTAGTCTGTGAAACGCTCGTAAAAGAAGATCAGAATAGTGAGGTAATAGAAGCTGGCAAACAGCAGGATCAGCGCTTTTGGATTATTCTCTACAAGAAGGTGTGGGTTGGTGTTTGCAAAAATAAACTCCACACCAAGTGGCATAAGCGCCAATACCACAAACAACAAGATAGTTGGAAAAAACGTCAGCGGATGACGGCGGAGCACATGCACAATATGCTCGTAGGATTTTTGGTGGATGAGTTCGTCAAATTTCATATTAAAATCCTGGGATACCAATGTTGAATCCATCTTCAAAGAACACAATGTCTTTGGTCCAGTTAATGTCAGTTGCGCCAACCAGTGTGAGGTAGAGCACAATAATGCATGATGCAATCACAAGGAATGAAACTGCAAATGCCACCACGGTCATGGTTCCGGTTGCTACGTAGTGGTGCAAGATCACCAAAAGAAAAACTAACAGTACTGCCAACAGCACAAGATAGATGATCGCAAACAACGATAGTGGGATGGTGAACATTACTCAGTAATTAAATGGTCTAGGCCAAGATGCTCATATGCAACTTTGGTGGCGCAGCGACCACGAGGAGTTCTTTCAATCATGCCAAGTTGCAGCAGGTAGGGCTCGTACACAGATTCAACTGTATCAATCTCTTCTGCAGTTGAGGCCGCAAGTGTGTTTAGTCCAACTGGCCCGCCTTTAAACTTGGTAATCATGGTGTGCAACAGTGCGCGGTCCACTTTGTCGAGTCCAAGATGGTCAACGTCCAACATGCCAAGCGCTTCTGCTGCTGCATCTGCAGTAATAGTACCATTTCCATGCACTGTCGCGAAGTC
>CAYZOG010000026.1:8700-10582 GCA_964480225.1 uncultured Gammaproteobacteria bacterium
TCCTCAATAGTGCGGCTCATGCGGTGGATCTCATCAATAAACAACACATCACCGTCTTGGAGGTTAGAAAGAATAGCAGCTAGGTCTCCAACACGTTCAAGTGCAGGTCCGCTCGTCACTTTAAGATGAGAGTCCAGCTCCTTAGCAATGATATGCGCAAGTGTGGTCTTACCAAGTCCTGGGTTTCCGTAGAGCAGGACATGGTCTAGTGCATCAGCTCTCTTTTTTGCGGCTTCAATAGCAATACCAAGATTGGCCTTAATGGTTGCCTGGCCAACAAAGTCATCAAATGACTGCGGTCTAAGTGATGACTCTAATAGTTCTTCTTGATTTGATGATTCTGGCGTTACAACGCGCTGATCATTTGACAGTGGTTCCATGCACACAGTGTACCCCACTGCGCGACTGTGGACAACTTTTGCTGTTGTGCGACGCAGACGGAGAATCCCTAGTGTTTGTAGCCTATTTTTTGCCGGGGGTAGAGAGTTGCATCGGACTATCAACCTCCGGTATACTGGGCAGTGCCCTTGATCATTCCACTTACAGACCACAACATGTAGTGGTTCAAGCAAGTTTTGAAACACAACATGTAGTGGTCATCAAAAAAGAGGCAAATAGGAGGGCCTATACTCCCCACTCCGGGGGTATATTTTTTCTCCCTAATTCATAGCTAACTTCGTCTGCAATTATGCAACGACCAGCAACGGCAGTTCTGCCAAATACCCAAACCAATTTTACGCCAAAGTATTCAGCTAATGGGTTGAAGTTTGCGCGTCATTTCACTCAAGAAGGTGTAGATCCATTTGCATCTGTTCAGTATGAATTCAGAAGCAGTGTGATTAAGGATTCAGATGGTTCGACAGTGTTTGAGATGAACAATGTTGAAGTGCCAGAGCAGTGGTCACAGGTGGCTACTGATATTATGGCGCAGAAATACTTTAGAAAAGCTGGTGTGCCACAATACAACGCAGATGGAACTCCTGCTAAAAACGCTGATGGGTCTCCCGTGCTTGGGTCCGAAACTAGCGTAAAGCAGTCAGTTCACCGTTTGGCTGGATGTTGGCGATTCTGGGGAGAAAAGTATGGGTACTTTGCTTCAGAGCGTGATGCCAAGATTTTCTATGACGAGTTGGTGTACATGTTGCTTCACCAAATGGTGGCGCCAAACTCACCACAGTGGTTTAACACTGGGTTGAACTGGGCATATGGCATCAATGGTCCTGCACAGGGTCACTACTACCCAGATCCAGTGACTGGTGAGACAAAGCCGTCAGAGGATTCTTACACTCACCCGCAGCCACACGCATGTTTCATTCAGAGTGTGGACGATGATTTAGTGAATGAAGGTGGAATCATGGATTTGTGGGTTCGGGAAGCGCGATTGTTTAAGTATGGATCAGGAACTGGAACCAACTTCTCAAACTTGCGTGGAGCTGGTGAGCCACTTTCAGGTGGTGGAAAGAGTTCTGGATTGATGAGCTGGTTGAAGATTGGAGACCGCGCAGCTGGAGCAATTAAATCTGGAGGAACTACACGTCGTGCGGCTAAGATGGTGTGTTTGGACGTAGACCACCCAGATATTGAGACATTTGTAGAGTGGAAAGTTAAAGAAGAGCAAAAGGTTGCAGCGATGATTGCAGCTGGGTACTCATCAGATTATGAAGGTGAGGCGTATGCAACCGTTTCTGGACAGAACTCAAACAACTCTGTTCGTTTGACCAACGCATTTTTGGAAGCTGTAGAGGCTGACACAGACTGGCACTTGCGTTGGAGAACTGATGGAACTATTGCTAAGACAATTAGAGCAAAGGATTTGTGGGAGCAGATTGCGTTTGCCGCTTGGGCATGTGCTGATCCTGGAACACAGTACGATACCACTATT
>CAYZOG010000027.1:0-9480 GCA_964480225.1 uncultured Gammaproteobacteria bacterium
TCATTCATGAGCACCCAGATGTTTCCATCAATCGCCAGGCTGGTTCCACCTTTCAAATTAACTTCACCATTGGCCCACGCAGTTCCGTCATTAAATCCTTCTTGGAATCTATCGTGCTTAAAGATTTGGTTTTGCTCTGCCACAAGAGAGTACAGCCGATCATTGTACACAACTCCATCAGTTACTGCGCCACCACCAGGAATACTAATGGTGTATGCCTCGCTGTCACCACTGTACTTCCATTGTTGTGCTGTGGTGTTTCCAACAAAGAACACTTGATCCTCATCAGTCGCAGTCGCACTAAATGGTGACATGTTTGGCGCACCTTCTCTCACAGCATTGGTCTGTGTTCCGCGCTCTAATCCAAGTGTTTTTCCGGCACTGTCTGTTACCACGATCAATCCAGTAGTTACCAAAAGATCTCGCGGATCAGTGAGTCCTTGTTCTGCTACATCAAGTAGCTCACTAGTTCCAACATGTTCAGCATGTCGAATCTTCTCTTTCAATTCTTCCAACTGATCAGATAGGCGAGTGTGTGTTTCTTGCTCATCTTTAGATTTGTTTGGGAGCACTGCCAGCTTATCAACTGCCTGAGCAAGAAGGTCACGAGTCTTATCTTCCTCTCCATAGATCAGGCTAGATTCTGCAGCATTGATCTTAGATTCAATCAGGGTGATCTGCGCACGGTATGCTGCTACTTCTGCTTCTTTTCCTCTCTGGAACTTCAGCACATTAATACTAATGAAGAACACAATCACCAGTGCCACACCGGCAACGGTCAAAATCTTGTACATCATGCTCATCTTTCCAAACCGAGAATATTCTCTGCTCCAGCCTTCACTAAACACGCGTTTCCAGTGATCAATAAACTCTGCACGACGACCACCAAGGTTTGTGGTCACGTAAAACAGTGTCTGCGCCAGTGTGATCAATGTAATGGCCAGCCACTTAGCTGTCTGCCAAAGCCACACACCAGTTTTCTTTCCAACAGTAGAGCTAATTGCTGCGCCTTGGTGTAGGTATCCTTTTGCTGCGGCCTTTGTGCGTCCTTTTGTGTTGATCTTGGTTTGTGTCTTGCGCTGCTCTGGCTCTTCTTCATCAGACTTATCAAGTTGTGCACGCAATTTACCAAGTAAGCTAGGGGCAAGGATCTGTTCTGTGTCGCGCTGAGTTGAAAGCAAATCCTTCAATGACTCTTGCGGCTTCTTCTTTTTAGTCTTTGGTTTTTCTGCGCGAGGTTCTGTTGCAAGTTTCTCAATAACAATTCCACCAAATGAATACCCATTGTCTACATCTTCCAACGCACCTTGGAAATGCTTTGCTCCTTTCTTTGGAGACTTTGAACCAAGCACCTTAGTGATCTGCATCTTTGAAAACGCATCATCAATATGCGGCGTTGCAAAGAATACGCGGTCTGCATCATGAATATCTCCAGCAACAATGTCTGCAAACAATTGTTCATCCTCATCTACGCCTCTGTCTTCTGATGCAACATCCATTGCTTTGTAATCACCGCTCTTTTCCTGATACGCAACATATCCAAACGGCTCACCGCGCATGGCAAATGACAATGTCTTGTCATTAATAAATCCAATCACTACGTGAAGGTCTTCTTCTTGCACGCGCAGGTCTCGCAAAAAAGATCCACTCTTTTTATTAAGTCGATCAAGAAGTTTTTCAAAGTGCGCTGCTGGCTTTGCATTATGAAGAGGTTCGTCATAGAAACCAGTTTCCAATTCTTCAATCCAGCGGTTCAATACTTTAATGGTTTTAGGGGATGCCTGGTTGGCCTCTGCAATCATGAACAAATATCCGCGTTTATACTCTTCTTCATTGGCGGGTTCTGTAATATGCAAAATAACCTGCGAGCTTTGAGCGTCGCGGCCTTCAATAAAGAATTCGTGAAGATCTACAGATGAGAGAAATGGCTTCATAATTGACTGAAATCAGTAGTAAAAGTATACTAGAGATATCTATTTGAGAAAAGTGATTTATCAAGAGGGGAGCCAAAAATAGGCAAAATCCCCAGACCCTGACTTATGCTTGAACACCTATTTGGTTCAAAGACTCGACTCCGCTTGTTGCGTCTTTTTTTTAGAAATCCAGAGAAGGCTTTCTATGTGCGTGAGATGAGTCGCATGGTGAAAAGCCAGATTAACGCTGTTAGGCGTGAATTGGAGAACTTGGTAAAGGTTGGGATTGTAGATATTGTTGACGAACCTTCTGATATTGATCCAGCAGAGGCCTCAAAACTAGCACGATGTACATGGTATCAGTTGCAACAAGGACATTTGTTCCATGACGAGTTGCGAGATTTGATTTTGAAGACTCGTGTGCTAGGAGAGCGAGCGCTTACTGATGAGCTAAAGAAGATTACCAAGAATCTTCATGTGTTGATGCTGACTGGGCACTTTGTAGAGTATGAAGAAGCGGACATCGATTTGCTTTTGGTGGGAACAGTTGATGCTAAAAAGTTGGCTCGACTAGTGAAGAAATATGAGATTGAGATTGGTAAGCCAATCCGATACACCGTGATGTCACCAAAAGAATATTTGGAGCGACAGCAGGTGGTAGACAAGTTTTTGTATTCAATTTTCCAGACTCCGCACGTGTTGGTTGTGGGTGATCAGACGCCATTGCTATGAGCTCACCATATGTAGCAGTTGATTGTAGTGCCAACACCACAAGCGTGGTGTTGCTCTATACAGAAACTGAAGTGGTGCGAGCGGAGGCGCAACAGCAAGCACAAACGATTTTGCAGCAGATTGAAGGGGTTTTGGCAGAAAACAATGTTGCCAAAGAAGATCTTGCTGGGCTGGGAGTGGTGAGCGGAAGCGGTTCATTTATGGCTGGAAGAATTAGCACGTCAGCGTTGAATGGGTTTGGATTTGGGTTGAAGATTCCGGTGGTTCGGCTGGAAAGTTTGCCAGAAACACATGCTGAAATGGCAAAGTTGATTACGGCTGTCCCGGTTGACAATTTTGCAAATACACGCTATTCTAGTGAGCCTAACATTGGCGGAAACCATGATTAGTGATTACACAAAATATCGAGTGTTGGAGGTGATTCCAGGAGCCCTAATTTGGGGGTCGCTTATTTTGCTTACGGTACTTTCATTCACCAAGCCGCTGTGGGTGATTTATTTCATTATTGTTTTTGATATCTATTGGGTATTCCGTGTGGTGTACTTTTCTTTGTATTTGACGCACTCGCTGTTTAGATTTAAAAAGGACAATGCAATTGATTGGCTCGCCAAGCTGAATGATGAAAAGCCAAACTGGCAGGAGTACTACCAATGTATTTTCATGCCGGTCTATAATGAGGATGAATCAGTGGTCAGAGCGTCACTTGATAGTTTGATTTCATCATCATATCCGGCCGACAAGATGATTGTGGTATTGGCAGGTGAGGAAAGAAAGGTGGAGCACTTTACTCCAATTGCGGAAAAGCTTGAACAAGAATATGGTTCACGCTTTTTCAAGTTTTTGGTGACCGTTCACCCGCAGGATTTGCCTGACGAAATTCCTGGAAAGGGATCTAACATCCATTACGCTGGTCACAAGATCAGAGAGTGGGTTGATGAGCAGGCGATCCCATATGAAAATATTATTGTGAGCTCATTTGATGTGGACACGATTGTGCATCATCATTACTTTAGTTGTTTGACGCACACGTATTTGAGCCAGGAAGATCCAACACGGGCGTCATATCAGCCGGTGCCGCTATACAATAACAACATGTGGGAGTCACCATCTGTGCTCCGCATCATGGCGTTTGGTACTACGTTTTGGTTGCTGACTGAGTTGCCTCGTACAGACAGAATGGTGACGTTCTCATCACACAGCTTGAGCTTTAAAGCGCTTGTTGATGTGAATTTCTGGGAGAAGAGAATTGTGAGTGAGGACTCTAGAATCTATTGGCAATGTTTCTTGCATTACGATGGAAACTACAGAACAGTTCCGTTGTATTTGCCGGTGTCTATGGATACGGCCAGAGGAGATACATGGTGGCAGTCTATTAAGAACATTTACAAGCAGCAGCGTCGTTGGGCGTGGGGAGTGGAGCACACACCATATTTGATTTGGCACTTTGCCAAAAACTCACGCATCCCACTTACTAAGAGAATCAAGCATTTGTTCCACCAGATTGAAGGAAAGTTCTCTTGGGGGATGACCGCAATTATGATTTTGATTTTTGGTCGCTTGCCGCTTTGGGTTGCTGGAGAAGAGGTTCGGCAAACGGTGTTGTTCCAAAATACGCCACACATTCTTGAGTGGTTGATGTTCTTGGCCATGTTTGGAATTGTGATTTCTATGACCTACAGCTTGTTGTTGTTGCCAGCGAGACCGCATGCGATGAAGTCATATCCGTTTGTGTATATGTTGTTGCAGTGGATCTTGTTGCCAATCTCATTGATTGCGGTGAGTGCAATTCCATCTATTGAAGCGCAGACCAGAATGATGTTTGGAAAATATCTTGGCTTTCAAGTTAGTGATAAAAAACGTAAAATCTTAGGAGTGGAGACAGATACTGTCTCGGTTTAACGTCAATTATATGGCAGAGAAAAAAAGGACCTGTTGGTGGGTTTTTCTTCTAATCGTAATTACGCTTGCGGTGCTGGCGTGGTATGGAGGAACTTTTGTAAAAGAGCAGTACGATACTTTTGAACAAACACGCGATGATGTGGTTGAGACTTATGGTGAGGAGCGCTTAGAAGCGGCCGGTCAGGTGATGCCGTATTTGTTGGGATTGGATACAGAGGTGTCTCGACGATTTTTGATCTTGTTGCAAAACAATACTGAGATGCGTCCGACTGGTGGGTTTATTGGGACGTATGGGATTATCGAAATTAAGAGTGGTGAGGTGACTAACTGGTTTGTGCAGGGAACTGAGATTTTGGATAACAATGCGGTGGAGGCTGCGGTGATTCCGTCAGCACCAGAGCCAATTCAAAAATATTTGGTTCAGCCAAAATGGTTTTTTAGAGACATGAACTGGGATCCAGATTTCCCAACCAGTGCGCAGCGTGCGATTGAATCGTATCGGGAGGAGTCTGGGAAAGACACGGCGTTTGATGGTGTGATTGCGGTGACGCCAACGGTGCTGGAGCGCATGATGGTGCACTTGGGGCCAGTAACCGTTGATGGTGTGACATTGAATGCAGAGAATTTTACTGAGCGTTTGGAGTATGAGGTGGAGTATGGATATGAGCAGCGCGGCGACAGTTTTGAAAATCGTAAGCGTTTAGTTGGGGATTTGTTGCAAGAGTTGTTGCATCGGTTTGAGGATGAGGTGTTTACGTTGTGGCCAAAGGCAATTGATGTGATGTTTGCGAGTTTGGCAGACAAGCAGATCTTGGTGTACTCAACAGATGTTGATGTGCAAAACACAATTACAAAACAAGGTTGGGCTGGTGAGGTGACTCCGCTTGCTGATGGGCAGGATGGCGTGTTTGTGGTGGATGCCAACTTGGCTAGTTTGAAAACTGATCACGCAATGGAGCGATCATACAACTATATTGTGGTTCCGGAAGATGGGCGGTACAAGGCTCGGCTAGAAGTGAAGTATGATCACAACGGTTCATTTGATTGGCGAACCTCTCGATACAGAAGTTGGACCAGAATGTACATGCCAACTGGTGCGCAGTTTATTACCGGTGGTGGGGCAATGGTTCAGGACAGAAATACTGCTGTGGGAGAGTTTGTTGTAGGGGAGGAACATGGACGTCCAGTGGCGGGAGCATTCTTTGCGGTAGAGCCTGGCAAGGAGCACACACTGTGGATTGAGTACTGGTTGCCTGAGACTGTGGTGCAATCTATTGATGGAGGTGTGTACACACTTCTTGTTCAGAAGCAGGCAGGTCTGATTGAGCCGCCTTTGACCCTGGACCTAAATTTTGGTACAACGGTAAGTACTGCAGAGCCTGCAGAAAAACAGAGTTTGTGGGGTGACAAACGCTATCAGCACACCCAGCCTCTGACGCAGGATCAATCATTTACTATTGGGTTGGAATAATCATGTTCGTGAAGAAGGTTGGAATTGACTTGGGAACTACAAACGTTTTGGTGTACGTGCCAAAGCGGGGAATTATCATTAACGAACCTTCTGTTGTTGCAATCTCAAAAACTGATAGAAAAGTTTTGGCCGTTGGGAAAGAGGCAAAGGATATGATTGGGCGTACGCCTGATACTATTGTTGCGCGACGTCCATTGAAAGACGGCGTGATTGCAGACTACAGAACCACAGAAGCGATGTTGCGGTACTTCATTAACAAGGCGCTTGGTGGAGTGCGATTGTTTAGACCAGAAGTTATGGTTGCGGTGCCTGGTGGAATCACATCAACAGAGCGACGTGCGGTGATTGATGCGACCATCGCGGCTGGTGCGCGTGCAGCTTACATTATTAAAGAGCCGATTGTGGCAGCGATTGGTGCGGACGTCCCAATTGGAAGTGCGTCTGGGCACATGATTGTTGATATTGGTGGAGGAACTGCTGAGATTGCGGTGATTTCATTGGGTGGAATTGTAAGCTCTGGTTCTGTGCGTATTGGTGGAACTCGGTTTGATGGAGCAATTGCAGAGCACACTCGTAAGAAATATGGGCTGGCAATTGGAGAAAGAACTGCGGAGCAGGTAAAGATTCAAGTTGGGTCTGCGCTGTACACAGAAAAGAAATTGTCTATGCAGGTTCGTGGGCGAGACATGGTAAGTGGTTTGCCAAGAACAATCACTATGACCTCTCATGATGTGACTGATGCAATTCAGCATGAGTTGGCTGGATTGGTGCAAGCGATTAAAGATGTGCTGCATGACACACCACCAGAGTTGTCTGCTGATGTGATGGATAAAGGAATGATTATGTCTGGTGGGTCATCTCAGTTGAGAAATCTTGATGAGCTGGTTGCGCAAGCAACCGGTGTGCCAACCTATATGGCTGATGAACCACTCTTGTGTGTAGCCAAGGGAACTGGTGTAGCACTTGAGAACTTAGAAAGTTACAAGCGAAGCATTCTTGCGACGCGATAATTATATGATCATCGGGATTGATGCTTCCCGAGCAAACAGTGAGCAACGAACTGGCGTAGAGAACTACGCGTTTTTTGTGATTCAGGCGTTGATGCAAGAGTTGGGCGATGATGAAGTTAGGCTATATACTCGTGAACACCTAAATGATTCATGGGGTGCGTTGCCTGAGCGCTGGTCGTCGCGAGTATTGCACATGCCGTTTGGGCGATTTTGGACGCAGCTGCGATTGAGTTGGGAGATGTTTGTTCGTCGTCCAGATGTGTTGTTTGTGCCAGCTCATGTGATGCCGTTGGTCTCACCAAAGAAGACAGTAGTAGTGATTCATGATGTGGCGCCAATGCGATTCCCAGAAAGTTATTCCTGGTTTGAAAAGTGGTACGGAATTTGGTCTACGCGGTTTGCATTGAAGCGCGCGTCTACGGTTGTGGTGCCAAGTGAATTTACAAAGCAAGAATTGGTGGAATTTTTTCCTGAGGCTGCGCGCGCGGAGATTGTAGTGATTCCAGAGGCGTATGACGCACAGCGATTTCACCCGGAAGTTGAGGTTGGTGATGTGCTGGATACGTATGGGGTTACAAAACCGTATGTGTTTTTTGTGGGGAGAATTGAGGAAAAGAAAAATGTTGCGCAGCTGGTGAAGGCTTTTGAGAAACTAAAAGAGGAAAAGGATATTCAGTTGGTTCTAGCGGGGAAGCCGGGATTTGGGTATGAGGTGGTTGCAGGTGCGATTGCGCAATCACAGTATAAAGACGATATTTTGGAGTTGGGATTTGTGCCTGACGAGGATTTGCCCGCGCTGTATAAAGATGCGGAGGTGTTCTCATTTGCAACGCAATATGAAGGGTTTGGTATTCCGGTGTTGGAGGCGTTGGCAGTAGGCACTCCAGTAGTGGTGCAAGCTGGTGGTGCAGCACAGGAAGTTGGTGGTGATGCGGTGATTGCGGTTGAAGATGGGGCAGGGAATTTGGCAAACGGAATTTTGGCAGCGATTGAAAAAAATGATGCAGCTCAAGGAGCTGCGCACGCACAGAAATTTTCTTGGAAAAAGGCGGCGAAAGAATTGAAGAAGGTTTTATAAAAGCTAAACCCTGGAGACATGAAGAATCCAGGGTTTTAGGTTGCGCAGTGCTGCGCTTGAGGTTATGCTCCGGCCGGACCGCCGAACGCCTCGCTGATGGAGGTCGGTTCGTTGGGCCACTCATCGACCACGATGCTGAGATGTCGGATCACTGCGTCCAGCATGTCCGCCGGATCCAGCTGAGTCTCGCCGTCGTCCACACGCAGGACTTCTCGACACATGTCGAACTGGGTGACGGCATCATGCAGTCGCGACAGAAGGAACTTCACGTGGGTGAGCTCCGTGTACTGCGTGCCGGCCATGCAGGTGAACAGCTCGGTGAACTGTACACTGATGTCGCGCCAGACATCCGATGTGTGATCCGGCACACTGCCGTAGAGACCGTGTTCCTCCTGGAGCAGGCTCAGTCGAAGTCCAAACCGCTCGTAAGCCGGTCTGGGATTTTTGAATAAATCGTCGTACACGTTTGTGCAACTCCTTGTATACACACAGCCCAGGATTGGGATGTGATGTTTAAAACTACAGGAAAATAATAGGTTTGTCAATATAAAAAAAGCAGCCCAGACACACATGCGCATCTGAGCTAGCAAGGACTGGCAGGGATGGACTGCTAGTCCTTTGGTTTTTTGTCGTCGTCGGCGGACGGGTCGGTCTTCAGCGTGAGCTTGGCTCGGTCCGCCGCGGTGAGTTCTTGCCCTTCCAGGCCTTCGGTCATCCGGTCCGCGTCGGCGTAGCTGAGTGCCTCACCTTCACGAGCGGCCATGTCCGCGCCGCCTTCTGCGCCAACTCTGAACCAGTTGGTTTCCAGGCCGCCTGCCACCTTTTCCTGAGAAGGTGCCTCAGTGATCACGGTTTCGGATTCTTGGGTGACCTCCTGGTCTGGCCCCTGCGGTCTGCCTTCCTTGACCTGTCTGAGTGCAGCTTTGAGGTCAAAGTCAGGGAGTCCTGACGGCTTGACCCGAGGGTTGATTCTCGGTCGGTCCGCCTTGAGTGATCCAACCCGTTGCGGCTTCTGCTCTGTTTCAGCCGGAGCTGTCTCCGGAGCCGGTGGTAGTTCGGGGATCACCAGCGAACTGCCACAGAGATGACAAAACCGAGATTTGGTGCTCTGTGCAGTGGCTCCACAGTTGGGGCAGTCTGGAAGGGGTGCTTCCGGCGCTGCTACTTCTGGTTCCACTTCTTCTGGAAGTGGTGTCCCACAGGTTGTGCAGAACCGGTCTTCCTCAGCAGCGGGGTTGTTACATTTTTGGCATTGGCGCATACTCCCTCCTTGGTCTCGTGTTCCTGCCAGTGCTGGTATAAGAACTATCATTTTTGGTTGAGTTTGTCAATAAAATAGGGTAGTATAGACCTACTATGGTGATGATGTCGTTTAGT
>CAYZOG010000028.1:0-9154 GCA_964480225.1 uncultured Gammaproteobacteria bacterium
GATTAGTGTAGCGCAGATCTTTACTTATGAGCAACCATTGACGAACCCTTCACCCCATGCTACTCTCCTCTCTTGGGATTTTTAACGACCACCCAAGTAGGAGGACTAATGTCCGAGACCGCCAGAGCAGACTATCAGGACTTTTTGGACTACGTCACCGCAGGGTGCAGAATGTCCAGCGTGATCATTGGAGCGCGCCGGCAGTTCACGGAATCGGTGTGGACCCTATTCAAGAGATATAAGGAACACCCGAACAAGGAGCGCGTCATGCGTTGGGAAAGTTCGGCAGAACTGGCCCAGAAGCTCGACAAGTTCCGCGAGACCGTCGTACACGACCGCGAACTCAACCGCTTCCTGAAAAAGCTGGTCAGCGCCCTGAAAGAACTCACCGCACCGTGAGCACAACATCCCGCAAACCAAAACCCCTTCAGCACTGCGCTGTTGGGCGTTTTTCTTTACTAGCAAACCTGTTACACTACGCAAGTATGAATACCCTCTCAAAAGACCTGAAATACTATTACATTGTTAGGGCGTTTCTCAAGCGCTTCATCATCCCAATCCTTCCGCTGTACATGTTGCACGCCGGTCTTTCTGTTGCACAGATTGGGATCATCGCCGCAATGGCATATATTTTTGCGCTCATCCTAGAGGTGCCAAGCGGCATGGTCTCTGACACACTCGGCCACAAAAAAACACTTGTGCTCTCCTTGCTTGGCCAAGGAGTTGGAATGCTGCTGTACCTTGGCGGAGATTTTTGGTGGATTGCCGCAGGTTCTGCAATGTATTTTGGAAGTGTTGCGTTTATGAGTGGAACACTTCACGCACTCCTTTATGAACGCCTAGATGAATGCAACCACAAAGATCTTTACCACAAGGTACTGAGTAAATCCAAAGCCATCAGCCACGTATACAGCATGATTGTTTTGTTGTTTGCTGGTGTTGCCTACGCATGGCAGTGGTGGCTTCCATTTGTAATCAGCGCAGTGCACTTTGCCTTTGCCGCACTTGCTGCCAGTCAATTCACACAAGCCAAGCAAACCAAGTCAGTAAAAGAAGAAGAGGGATTCCTACGTTTTGTGTCCCACTTCCCAACCGCGATCAAGCAACTAAAAAAGCACAACGGCGTGCTCTGGGTAATCTTATTTAACGGCCTGGTAATTGGAATCGGTTTTGGAAGCGGAGATTTTCACCAAGTTATTTTTGATAATTTTGGATTGGCCGTCGCACTATTTGGAATCATGTATTCCATCAAACGCCTGGCCCAACTCATTGGCTACCTCACCGTTTCAAAACTGATTGAACGACTTCCCATGTCGAAGTTTCTGACCATCAACGTCCTGCTTGTCATTGCATATCTCATTTTTACACCGTTCATGAACTCGCCATGGACATTCATTGCGGCCGCAGCTCTTGCCTCAATCTCTTACGCGTTTATGTCCATTGGAGTTGATAACTACGTCAACCTGAATATCCCAAGTGGCTCACGCGCAACCGCACTTTCTCTTTCAACCTTTTTCCGAGCCGTTGTCATGGCACTCACCACACTGACCATTGGATTTGGAAGTGACTACATTGGCCTAGAAAATGTATACGGTGTTTTGGGAGTCTTCATCCTGTTCTTCTTCATCTTCACAAGATCAAAGATGACCAAGCAGCTCCAGCGCTAAGCCTACGCGCAACTCTTACACAGCCCAGTAAACACCGTGCTGTGATGCACATCTGAAAACCCCTTTACTGCTTTTTCTGGAATTGTACATTTCACACAAGAATTTGTTTTACATTCCGTACAAATTGCGTGATGGTGATGTTTCTTCTGATGCTTTTCATAATACTGCTCACCCTCAAGCACAACCGCAGGATGGATGAGATCCAACTCTGCCAAAAGCTGAACAGTTCTATATGTTGAAGTCACATCCTTACCACTCACCTCCTCAAAAATATCCTTAACACAAAACAACCCCGTTCGGTTAGCAATGGCCTCAACAACCTGCTTACGAGGTTCGGTAATTTTGTTTCCTGAATTTTGTAATTGTTTTAACACTAATGCAGAATACTCCATATTTTGGATATAGTATACACAAATTTGTTACGCGCGGCACACAACCTGATACGATGTGGAGTAATTATAAATCCCGGTGTCCACTACATTAAATTCAGAAACTGATAAACCAACCGCTTCTAACGCACCTCTAATATTCTCCTCATTTGGATTGTACCGACCCTCTGTACCATGATTAATGTATTCTTCAACCTTAGGGGTAAGCTCATCATATGGAGTCATGATCAATAGTAGTTTCCCGTCTTTTTTTAAGAGGGATTTTGCATTACCCAATCCATAACAGAACTCCTCATAACTATCCACACACTCCAACGCTTCAACACTCATGACCACGTCAAACTTCTCAGAAGATGTATCTTTCAAAAAATCAAATCGCTGAACATTAATAGGCGCCTCCACAAAACGAGTCGCGATCTCAAGACCACCCTCTTTCTCTGAAAGATATCCAGATTCCTTCAGAAAAGCAACCGTCTGACCGTAATCACTGTCAATGTGCTCAGGAGAAACCACCTCAAGAAAATCTCTAGTTTTTTGAAGTGCATCCTTTGACACATCCCAAAACTGAAGAGCTGTGACTTTTCCAATGTAACTTAACGCCCAATAGTGACCAATCTCACCGCTGCCAAAATCTAAAACACTACCCCCCTCTTCTATATGCGGTGCAATGAAGTGAAAATTTTTCTTGGCGCGTTCGTTTAA
The DNA here is from genome assembly GCA_964480225.1 of uncultured Gammaproteobacteria bacterium. Taxonomy (GTDB): domain Bacteria; phylum Patescibacteriota; class Patescibacteriia; order Magasanikbacterales; family JBBTQS01; genus CAYZOG01. The sequence continues at coordinate 2,759 of CAYZOG010000028.1, forward strand.
CTGATACGGCACTGACATGCAACACGGATCACTCATACTTATGTTGTTTTATTCATTTCAAGACCTGCCTGCCTGTACGCCGACAACCCACCAGTTAATGAATACGCCTGGTAGCCCTGACCAGTCAAAAAGGCAGCATACCTACGTGAAATGTCTCCTTTACTACACGCAATGATTACTGGTTTTGTCTTATCAAATGCAGGCCCCATCTCTACGATTTCCTTCAACAGCTCGTCAACAATGTTAATTGAGCCCGGGATATGACCAATAGAATATGCAAATGTGCCACGCACATCCACCACAAGTGCATCTTTCTCCAAATAGGCTGAAACATCTTCAGGATCAATAGTTGGGGCGTCCTGCAATGCCTGCTCATCAATATCAGTAACTGATGTTCGCGTGGTTGTTCTACCACTAAACAACTCCGGTGCATGCTTCTTCATATACGACATATACGTTTCCAATCTGTCACACGCAAGGAACACTGCAGTCTTTCTGTTATCTTCAGATAATTCTTTATCCAACTCATGAAGTTTCTTCATCCCGGCAATGTAGTTAAGTCCTGTGGTAGGCCCGCACAACAAGCCACACTTTTGGACAAGCTCAATCACCCCCTCAATGCCCTGAGCTGTTGTTCCCTCTACAATATGATTATAAAAATCTTTCACAAAGAACCCCACCTCCCAAAGCTCATTAGCATTTCTTCCTCCAGGAACATGATGCCCAGGTGAAGCCACCACTCCGATAATCTCTGTGTCAGGATTTGCTTCACGCAACCGTTTTCCTACTCCTGTTGTTGAACCACAAGTTCCAAGAAAACCAATAAAGTAATCAACAGAACCCAAGTCGTTCACAATCTCATCTCCAGTTGCCCTGTAGTGACTTTCCGGATTTTTTGGATTGAAATACTGGTCAGTCAAGTGAAACTTTCCCGGATTGCTCTTAACCAAGTTTTTGGTGTACACCAACATATCATTTGGATCAAATGGATCTGGACACTCAGACACACCTGGGAGTTCTTCAATATCAGCGCCAATAATCTGCAAAAGCATCCTAACTTCTGGAACCTTAATTCTACTTGCAACAGTCTTAAACGGAATACCATAAGAAGCACAAATGGTAGAAAGTGCTTTTGCAGTGTTTCCAGAAGAACTCTCAAGTACGGTCTTTTTCTGTGCAATGATATCCTCCACATCATCCTTAATCATTCCATGTGCAATTCTGTCCTTGAGCGAACCAAACGGATTTGTCATTTCCAATTTTGCGTACACATCAATATACTTCAATCCATGAACTTTTGGATCGATTTTCAAAAGAGGTGTATCTCCAATCAATTCTGTAATGTGATTATAAATCATATGCTTTTTTCAGTAACGGCTGATACGCATGATCAGCATACAGCTCCCACTCCTTGTCTTCTGTGCGATGAGCTACCACTTTAATTCCTGCGGGATGAAGCTGTGGGTTAGTGTCCTCAAAATCAGACGCATACGCTGCAGTATTTGGGAACACAAGCAAATCTCCATTTTTAGGTTTTTGACTAAACTGTACTGCGCGCTTCATCAACACATCTCCTTCTTTACACAAGTTTCCAACAAGGTACCCGGAAAACTCTTCAGCACTTCCATCTTCCTTCTGCCGCGGAACCAAGATTGGATCAAGCAACGGCTCTACCATGTACACAGAAATGTTATACATATTTCCATCTACAAGAATCAATTCCTTTCCGTTTACTGCTCGCTTAGTGCCGTTAACACGAAACACACTAAACCCTGCCTGATGACACGCTGCAGCACCCGGTTCAATCATGATGGAAAACATTGCTTCTTGCAGGAACGTCTTCAATGGACGACCTCGCAAACTTGAATTTTCCAAAATACCCTCAATCATTGTTTCATAATCCTGATTCACAAACTGACCAATGAATTTTTCTCGGCCAGAAATTTTTCCCTTATCATTAAGAAACAATTCATAACTGTACCCACGCCAGGTATTTGTATCTTTTCCATGCAACAACGCATCAGACAACTCCTCAATAAATAATGACCACTGTGAATAGTCTTCTAACATTTGTGTTCTAAATCCCCCACCAATATCAATAATCTGCGGAGAGAATCCTTGAGCGTATGCCTCTTCAATAAGTGAAAGAAAGTCCTCTACAAAACCGGCCTTTGCCTCTCTTGGTTCGTAGTTATGAAAATGAAGCCCTTCCAGTTTCAGCGACTCTGAGGACTTGATAATGTCATACGCCTCCGCGAGCACCTTTCTTGAAATCCCAAAACGAGACGTTTTAATTTTGAGATTTCTATCTTTTGAAACAGGATCAGAAATTCTAAGAAGTACTCTTGTGCCGCTTACACCAATCTTCTTTTCAAGAGATACAATCTGATTAAGCTCTGTAAGTGAATCCACACTAATCAAACATTTGTGACTAATGCTCATCATCAAAAACTCATCATTCTTTGCTCCAGTACAACTAATACGATCTCCGGTAAATCCCGCTGCAAGAGCTCGTGAGAGCTCACCCGCTGAAGCAACGTCAACGTCAACTCCAGCAGCAAACGCTTGGCGTAAAAATGCTACAGACTTATTTGGCTTAAGCGCTACAGCAAGTTTTAGATCCACATCATGTTTAACAAACAAATCTTTAAACCGCTGAAGATTCTCCTCATACACTTGCGGGAAAATCACATGCACTGGCCCATCGTGAAAACGCTTTGCCTGATTAAGCAATGCCGGATCAGCAAGAAACTGCTGCACGAGTGGATGCTGTTTTGCGGTTAATGTAACCATACTAAAGCACGTCTTTGTAACTAAACGATTGGTCAGTACTGTCGCCCAAAGTCACACCATAGTAACTATCGTACCAATGCTCACTCGCCTTTTTATAGGCTTTTAGAAGATTGGCAAAGTACCCATCCCAATCTCGTTCTTTTGTGCTTAGAGCACGCTCAATGCTGTGCCACACTTCAGTATGTGCGTCTACAAATGAAGCAAACGCACCTGCTTCTCCCTGCTCAAAAGCTCGCAGGTCAGCACTGTCGCCAATGTGACCAATAATAGGGCTCGAGATATTTTCCTTCAGAAATTCTACATCCTCATCACTTTCAATCTTGTTTCCAACAACCACAATCTTGTCCTGACCAAGCAGGTCATACAACTGTTGATATACCTCTAGTGACTTAACGGTTGGCTCCACCACAACCACTAGCAAGTCATATGCGTAAAGCAACGGAGTCCCAAACAAATCTAGGCCTGCAGTAGAATCCGCAACAACTCGCTCTTCGTCTTTGTCTAGCAAGTGGGACAAGAAAAGATTTAGACCACCAAGTTTCCCATGGTAACAATTGTGTCCCAGGTCACTTTCGTCAAAAGAACCAACCTCGATAAGATTGAGGTTGTCACCTGCAACTGCAATGTCATCAATGAATGATGATGACAAATCAGGCATTCTGAAAAAATTTGAATCTACATGTGGGGGTGTTGTTCCAATGATGACATCCTTAACCAAATCTGTTCTGTCACCCTTAACATACTCCCTCAGCGCAGCCCATGAAGCACTCAGGCTTGTCTTAGGGCGATCCAAAGATAGCGCCTGATGAAGATGCGTATTATGATCAGCATCAATTGCAAGCACGGTTGATGGATGGTTCTGGTTCAGAAATGAAATATACCCAGCAGCCAAGCTGGTTTTTCCACTTCCACCTTTTCCTAGAAATGCAATTCTCATATGTTTACTTTTTGAGTACTGATTCGTATGTGAAGTCAGGGTCATATGTGGTGCTCACCGGCTTGCCGGTATAGCCATCCCACCAACCTTCACTACCTTTAATGTGATAGTGAAGAAGATTATCAAGATATCCAGTCCAGTCTTTTTCTTGACCTTGAGCAAGTGAGATCAGTTGCTCCCAAGTATCCGCGTGCGCATCAACAAATGCATCAAACATTTTTTGTTTACCCTGCTCATACCTTCGCAAATTTGTATCGTATTCAACGTGTGTTAGCAATGGCACATTAAGATTCTCTGCAATGAAATCAAGATCTTTCTGATCCCGAACCTTGTTAGCGATCACACCAACATACGGCATTCCTTCCCTTGCGTTAAACAACTCCAGCCAATGTTTGCACAGATCAACACTTTTACGTGTTGGCTCTACAACAAACAAATTAATATCGTACGCAGCAATCAGTGATGTTCCCATGGTGTCCACCCCAGCAGTAATATCAGCCACAACCCAATCTTCCTTAGTATCTAGCAATCGATGCAGCAACAATTCCAGGCTGAATAATTTTACGTGATAACAAGAATCTGACTCATCTTCCTTTTCATGAGGGCCAGCCACAGCAAGTTGGATATTTCCCCGCTGTGTAGTGTACTTACTCAAAATTGGATCATCTTGCTTAGGAAATACAAAAGCACTCTCATTACTTGGAGGGATAGATCCTACTTCTGGAATTGGTGAAAATCCAAGTGTTTTATATAGCGTATTGCTTCCTTCTAGGAGATTTGCAAGGTCATCAAAATTACTACCTAGGTACGCTGGCATTTCTTCAATACCAAGCATGCCCCCCAGGTGAACATTGGAGTCTGCATCAATCGCAAGAATATTCTTGTCTTTAAATTTTTCAGAAAGATAGGTGATAAAACTCGCACTTGTTGTGGTTTTACCACTTCCGCCTTTCCCCCAGAAAGCAATTCTCATAACTATATTGATGTTATCTGTTGATACAACACTTCTACACACTACACATGTGTACTATGCAAAAGTGTTGGGGATGCTTGGTAACAAAGTCACCCCCGGTTGTTGCCCTTGTTTCGCTACCAGGGCTGTTGGGTTATCTTAGCCCGAGAAGAGACCCGTCCAGGTCTCGCTGCGCTCCGGCCATGCCGTCGTGAGCAATCCCTGGAAGTCAGGTCCTCCGTCCCAGACCCATCCTTCAACCAGCTTCTTGCGGTTGATCTGCGACGGTTCCAGATCAGCGAGCATCACCCCCAGCAGCCTCTGATCTTCAGAAGCAAGCGTAAGACTGAACTCACTAGCCCAGAAGAGCCAGAGCATGAGCACCTCCAGTCGGTACTCGTTGATGAGCTTGTGGTCGAGCTCATGCACTCGGTCGCCTGCCGTGACGTAGGCATGCGGTGCAGTGCAGTGGCTTCCGCCGACATACCGGACCGTGGCCAGGATCTGTGCCGCCTCCCGACACCGGGCGGCCAGCTTCTCACCACACACCTGCTGAACCTCTGCCGAACCCCGCTTGCCCTCCTCGTACAGGAGGCGCCAGTCGTTGGGTCCAACCGTGGCCAATCGGCTCGGCTTCTCGCCGGTTGGGTGCTCGATCAACACCGGAGGAATCCCCTCCATCAGCTGATCAATCATCTGGTCGGTGAACGCGACACGCTTGGGAGGCTCGACAGGCCCTCGAGTGAAGAGATCTGCCTTGAGCAGCGAACCGTCGGCGGCCTTCTCCTGCCCCCAGCGCCCTTGGGCAAACTGGAGAAGAAGCAGATCATCCTCAGTCTGGACTACGCCCTTGAACCGGACGAGGCCGTCACCCAAACTCATGAGGTAGCCCAATAGCTCCCCGACTCTCCACCCCTCCGTTGAGAAGGTGGTAGTCGTCTCATCACCATCGCGGTGATGGTGATGATGCCGATCGGCGCCGTGACCATGTGAACAGCCATGAGTGGCGCAGGTGCTTCCACAACGGTGCGTAGCGCGCTCCTGTTCCTGCACCTCCTGAGTCAGGTACTCCCAGATCCGAGACACTTGCTCTCGGTCAGGATCCTGCTCCAGAACCTCCACTGGCTTGTGGAAGAACTGGCTCAGAAGCTGCACCTCACTGGTGACGTTCCCGTAGGCATGCGTCACCCCGATCACTCGGCACTGGTACAACCCGTCAAACCCAGCGGCCATAGCTGATGCTGCTTTGTTGGCCGGGACCAGGTGGATGGAACTGACAGCGCAACCCGTCAACTCGTTGGCGATCTGAGCGATCTCCTTCATGTTGATCAAGCCGGTCGGCTCGATGAGGATGTGCGTCTTCCCAGCACTCAGTTGCTCCCGAATGAACCGGAGAACTGTTTCCTTACCATCGCAACCCAGACATTCGCCCATCAGGTCCATGATCACCAGGCTGGGAAACCTGGAGCTCACGCGCCGATAGTCGATGTTGTCCACCTGACCCTTGTCGTTTACCACGACGGCTGGATCGGGCAGGCCCATGCCTGCCATCGTATCGAGCAGACTGATGAGAAGCCCTGTCTTACCAGAGCCAAGCACACCAGTAACAAAGACAACCTGTGCCTCGTTTTCCACGCTCCCTCCTCAGATTTTCGTTTAAAACAAGCCAAACCATGGCTACGTCATCCTACTGCAAATCATTTGCATTGTCAAC
>CAYZOG010000029.1:0-5263 GCA_964480225.1 uncultured Gammaproteobacteria bacterium
CATCGTTCAGACCTTAACGAAACCAAGCAGCGCATTGCACAAATGACAAACCGCGGTAACAGAGAGGGGAGCTTGGCAGAAGCACTGGTTGATGCTGACGTATTTATTGGTGTTTCTGTTGCTGGAGCGCTTACACAAGACATGGTGAAAACCATGGCTAAAGATCCAGTTGTGATTGCTATGGCAAATCCAGTTCCAGAAATTATGCCAGATGAGGCTCGTGAAGCTGGTGCTGCAGTTGTGGCAACTGGAAGAAGTGATTTCCCAAATCAAGTTAATAATGTGTTGGCCTTCCCGGGGATCTTTAAAGGTGCGCTGGCAGTTGGGGCTACACAAATTACAGATGCTATGAAGCTGGCCGCTGCACAAACACTAGCAGGAATGGTCACAGAACCTTCTGCTGACGCGGTGATCCCAGACCCATTTACTCCAGGAATTGCAGATGCAGTTGCAGATGCAGTTGCTACTGCATGGAATAACCAACACTAATATGCTTACTGCTGCACAGAAAAAACACATCACTAAACTTCATCAGAAGAAATATCGTGAGGAGTTTAGTCAGACAATTATTGAAGGTGAGAAAGGGGTTCGTGAGGCATTGGCTGCGGGCTGGGATATTGAGTTGGTAGTATTGCAAGAAGATAAGTTGATTGTTGATTTGGATTTTGGGGATGTGCAGGTGGAGCGATGCACTGCTGCAGAAGGTAAGCAATTAGTGACCACAGATTCTTTCCCGGGAATTTTTGCGGTGATTAATACAGTACAGCACGATATTGCTGCATTTGATAAAGGTGCTCCAGTACTGGTATTGGACGGCGTTGCTGACCCAGGAAATGTAGGAACAATTATTAGAACTGCGGATTGGTTTGGGGTGAAGCAGATTGTGCTGACAAAAGGTTCTGTAGAGTTGTGGAATCCAAAAGTGGTGAGAAGTGCAATGGGATCATTGTTTGGTGCGACAGTGGCGACTGGTGTGACGCTGTGCGATGCGTACGAGCATTGGAAAGAAGAGGGAAGAGAGATTGTGACGTTAGAAATGGATGGGGAAGCACTTGCGCCTGGAACCCTGCCAAAGACTGGAGTGTTTGTGCTTGGTTCAGAATCTCACGGTGTGTGTGAGATCAGCAAAGATGCGGCAGATAAAAAAGTAACCATTGCCAAGCAGGGTGATGCAGAATCACTAAATGTGGCAATGGCTACTGGAATTTTACTTTACGCTTTACGAAGCTGACGCAACTCTTTTGCGTTCAGTTTTTTGTGCTGACCTGGCGCCAAGTTGGTGTCCAGTTCTAGTTTTCCAATTCTAATTCTGTGAAGTGAGGTCGTCTTTTTGCCAATCGCTTCAACCATTCTTCTGATTTGCCGCTTCTTTCCCTGAGTGATCACAATACTAAACGAGGTTGGAGAAAGTTGCTTAATCTTCTTTGCAGAAACCACACCCTCGCCAATATCAACTCCTTTTTTTAATTTGGTCAGGTCTGCTTTTTCTAGTTCAGAGTCCACCCCGACTCTGTATTCTTTTTCATGTTCAAAACTTGGGTGAGTCAGTTCTTGCGTGAGCTCACCGTCATTGGTCAGGATCAGAAGTCCTGTGCTGTGCTTGTCGAGTCTTCCAACGGAAAACAATCGCATGTCTTTTGGAATTTTCAACAATTGGTAAATTGATTTTTCTCCTGAAAACCGCGCATGAGAACACACATATCCTGGTGGCTTGTTTAGCATGAGATATTGATGTGTGTTGGTCATGTCCACACGCTTGCCATCAACTGTAACAATGTCATCTGGGTGCACACGATCTGTAACAGTGGCTTTTCTGGCATTGATTCTCACGCGACCATCTCTGATGTATCGTTCTGCACCACGACGAGAAGTGATTCCTGCACTAGCAATGTACTTCTGTAGATTGATTGGCTTTATTTTTTCAGGCATAGATACACCCATGATACGTTTTTTTGGGAAAAGAAGAAAGCTCCGTTGTGGAGCTTTCTGTGTCACGCGGCGTTAGGTCGCGCAACATTTGGGTTGCTTGAACACCACACCAAAAATGCCTTTGCGCTTTGTGCGTAAGGCCAGGGATCTGGATCTGCCAGAATGGAAAGCATGTGCTGCGTAAGGAATTGCACAAGCGCGTCTCGCTGCATCAGTGATGTGCAACGACATACAAAGTACGAGTCGTACTTATACAACTCCAAAACCTGGTGGAATTTTGTTGGGATGGACGTGGATGTTACAACTTTGGACGGTCGGTTAGGGAATAGTGGTGGGAGAAGCGCAAACGGAAACAGTAGTGTGGTCTGTGCTAGGTCATTCATTATCACTCCAGAAATTATGTGAGTATATCGGCCTCTGGTGAGTGATTCAAGGGTGAAAACTGGATAGTTTTGGGATGGGTTGTGGAGGGTTCGACAGGGTGGTACTATTAAGGCACATTTAACCAAAAACGTATGAAAGCAACAGTATACTCAACACCAACTTGCCCATACTGCAAGATGGCAAAAGAATATTTTGACTCTAAAAATGTAGAATACACAGACATCGACGTATCTGCTGACGCAAAAGCCGCGGAGGAGATGGTGCAGAAGTCTGGGCAAATGGGAGTGCCAGTGATTGAAATTGGAGATGAGGTGCTTGTAGGATTTGATCAGGCTGCAATTGATGCTGCACTAGAAAAAGCTGGAAAGTAATATGTTTGAGCCAAAACCATACACACCAAAACAAAAACCAAAGGGGTTGTCTGAAGATGCAATCAATATTCACCATGACACGCTGTACGCTGGGTATGTAAAGAAGGCGAATGCGATTGGTGAGGAATTGGGAAAGTTTGTGAGAGGGGAAAAGTCTTTGGACGGGTCAAACCCAACCTATAGTGACTTGCGCGGGATTAAAGAGAGCGAGACTTTTGCTCGTAATGGAATGTACCTTCATGAGTGGTACTTTGATGTTTTGGGTGGGGCAGGAGAGCCAGCTGGTGAGCTTGCTGACGCGCTAACAGAAAAGTACGGTTCAATGGAAACATTTTTGAGCTACTTTAAGGCTAATGGAATGGTTGCGCGGGGATGGGCAGTGTTGTGCTGGGATATCAAAGCGCAGTCATTGCAGATTTACACAGGTGATGCACACAACCAAGGCGGTGTGTGGGGAGCAATCCCACTGATTGTGATGGATGTGTATGAACACGCGTACTTCATGGATTATGGAAGTAACCGTGGTGCATACATTGATGACTATTTGGCGAGCCTGGATTGGGATCGCGCAAACGAGCTTTACGCTCAAGCAAAACAAATTAACGTAAACTAATATGGGATGCGGATCAGGAATGGCGTTTGAACGTCTTGGTGTTCAGGTTGGATCACCTGCGCCTGGGTTTGATGAGATGGCATATGTTGCTGGCGAGTTTTCTCGTGTGCAATTGCGAGATTTTGCTGGGAAATGGGTAGTGTTGTTTTTCTATCCGTTGGATTTTACTTTTGTTTGTCCAACTGAGATCAGAGGGTTTGCTCAGTATACTGCGGAGTTTGAGGAGAAGAACGCGGTTGTGGTTGGGGCAAGCACTGATAGTGAACATTCACATAAGGCGTGGTTTGAAAAAGATATGCCAGAGGTGAAGTTCCCCGTGCTGGCAGATACCGCACATCGTGTGAGTCGTGATTACGGAGTGTTGTTGGAGGATAAGGGAATTGCGTTGCGTGGAACCTTTATTATTGATCCAGATGGGGTGCTTCGATATCAATTGGTGTCAGATTTGGATGTTGGGCGTTCTGTAGAAGAAACATTGCGTGTGCTTGATGCATTGCAAAATGGTGGATTGTGTCCGGTTGGTTGGAAAAAGGGAGAGGACACACTATGAGTAGAGAGATAGTATTTGATATTGAGACACAAAACACATTTGCTGACGTAAACAACGACATTAAGGGGTTGAAAGTTTCTGTCGTGGTTATTTATGACTACTCAGATGATCAGTATAAAGTGTTTAAAGAAGATGAATTGGGTGAGTTGTGGCCAATTTTGGAGCAAGCTGATCGATTGATTGGGTATAACTCTATCCACTTTGATGTTCCAGTTTTGAACAACTATTACCCAGGAAACTTGCTGGATTTTCCACAGCTCGACATGCTGAAGCGAATTAAGGAGAGCTTGGGGAATCGCTTGCGGTTGAATGATGTTGCAACTGCAACATTGAAGGTAAAGAAAAGTGGTGATGGTTTGGAAGCGGTGAAGTGGTATGCAGAAGGGAATTGGGATGATTTGATCAAGTACTGTACTGACGACGTAAAGATCACCAAAGAAGTGTACGAGTTTGGAAAGAAGAACAAGCAGCTGTTCTATCCAGACTTGATGAGTGGTGAGATTCGGCCGTTCCCAGTGAACTTTGATCCGCCACCAGAAGCTGCGGAGACTCCAAAGAATGTTAATTTGTCATTGCCGTTTTAAATGCAAAACGCTCGCTCCGGAAGGGGCGAGCGTTACTCGTTGTTGTGGTAGGGACGTACGCTCACGAGCTTCTCGTAAAGCTTAAGTGCTCCTCTTCCCGCATCTCCTGAGTGGTAAAGAGCGAGTTTGGCTCTTTCCAGGATTTGCTCCAGTGTTGGACAAACCCTGTCTAAGACATTAGAGGTTTCCTGCTGTAGGTCTGTTCCATCCCTGTCAAAGGTGGGGGACTTGGGCTGGTATTCAACTATTGCCTGGGTAAGCCAATAGATCCAGCTCTCTAGCTGGTCGGCTTGTTCACTGGCCTTAAAGTCGTCTCTGTGGTGGTGCAGCGCAGTCACCAACAGGATGACATCGTCAACAATTGGTGTATTCATGGCACCTCCTGGGTGGAGGGTGGCAGTTTTTGGTAAATTAGTCAATTAGATATTGACTTTTTTGTTATTTTTGGTACGGTTTTCCTGTTCAGGCGCGCGGTGCGTTTGGCAAGGAATAAGGGAGAGAGAACGTGATTCGATCTTTTCTCGGGTGCGGCTTGTTCGCGCTGGCCATGATGGCCTGTGCGGAACAGCCGGTAGAGCCCGCAACAGGGTCTTCCTCTGGGGAGATGCCTGTGGACACTTTGGGTGTCCAAAAAACAAAGTTGGAGGTCTCATGTGAGGCTGGTGGTGAGGCGATCTGTGATGGTCTTGCTGCGCAGCTCTTGCAGGCGCACGGTGTGTGCCTGGAGGACTCCATGTGTACGACCGTCTCGGACACCGAGTCGGAGTGCGTGATTCACCTCAACCCGCAGTGTGTTCTGGAGAACTGGCAGTGCGACGCGCCTGAGGACTGT
>CAYZOG010000029.1:5363-8178 GCA_964480225.1 uncultured Gammaproteobacteria bacterium
CGGACTGTGATGACGGCAACCCGTGCACTCACGATGGGTGCAACGCTGTCAGTGGTTGTGTTCACACGCCAATCCCGGGGTGTGGGGCCTGTACGCCGTCTTGCGACGGCAAGGTCTGCGGCGCCGATGGCTGTGGAGGTTCTTGCGGCTTGTGCCCCAACGCGGAGACGTGCGTTGGTGGTGTGTGTCAGGAAGAAGAGCCGCCGGCTTGCGAGCCGGTCTGTCTGCCAAGCGGTCCGTTCACTCCGTGTGGTGACGATGGTTGCGGTGGAAGCTGCGGAACGTGTGGTGACGGCTTTGTCTGCATGGCAGGGGACTGTCACGAGCTTCCGCCGACGCCAGAGTCCGGCAGTGCGTTCATCAGCGTCCAGCTGGGTGTCAGTGTTCTGCCGCTGGCTAGTGTGAATCTTGTGGGCATGTTCTGCGATGGCGCGGTTCCCAGCCCTGAGTACCCGCACTACGTTGGGTGTTTGGACAATGACGGTTGGGACGTGAAGGAGTACTTCACCGGCTTCCCGTTGGAGACCTTCGCCACAATCCAGCTGCCTCAGTTCAACTCCGGCCTTCCGACCAAACTCATCGCTCAGGTGGAGGGCGAGTTCAACAACGGCCAGCCCTACTACATGTGCAATTCTCCGGACGGTCCGTCGTCTGGGAACGGCACGATCACCGTCTACAACCATTGGGAAGGTGGGTCAAACGGCTCAGTACTCCCGGTGACCTTCCATCCGGGGGCGGATGGAGGCTGCCTTATGTTCGTGGACCTGATGGACGTCTACATCTACCCGTAGCGCATACGCGCGCCGTGGCGAACGCCACAAAAACCCGCTCAAGCTGGATGCTGAGCGGGTTTACCTTTTTAAAACTGAATTTTTTTACGTAAAGATTTCAAAGAAGATTGACTGCATTGGCACTTGCTTTTCAATCAGTGCCTTGCGCATCTCCATCACCATCTTTGGACTTCCACACAAGTAGTAGTGCGCTCCGCTGTCTGCGGTCATGGTGTCACATTGTGAAGTGACTCGGCCGGTGATGCCATCCCAGTCTCCAGTTGGCTGTGAAAGACATAGAGAATAATCAAACCAACTGTGTGTTTCTTTAAGCGCCTCTAATTTATCCTTCCAAAAGATATCTGCTTCTGACCGAACCCCAAACCACAGGTGAACTTTTTCCGCAGCATCCATAGACTCCAACATGCTCATCATTGGGGTGATTCCAGTTCCAGTCACAATAAAGTGAATAGGGGTTTGTGGGTCTCGCAATACAAAGTGTCCTTGTGGTCCGTCAAACGTAATATCGTCACCAACAGCTAGTCCATTAAGGTAGGTGGTTGCGGTTCCGCCTTCAACGAGTTTGTAGCACAGCATCAACTTGCCCTGATCTGCAGGTCCAGACGCAATAGAATACGCACGAGTTACCACCTTTCCATCCTTAGGAACATGAATATTAATAAACTGCCCAGCCTTGAAATCAATGCGGTCTGGGTTGGTGAGAGTGAACTCAATCTCGTGAATATGCTCTGTGAGTTGTTTTTTGGCGCTAACTTTAGCGGAAAATGTAGTCTTCATGGGGTTGACATTTATGCCGAAATTGTCTAGAATGCGCATATCATACTGATTTGGTATGAATTACGCAACCACAGACAATGGTTTCTCTGAATCGACAATCTGATTATGCACTGCAATTTATTGCAGCTTTGGCGCTTCTCCAGGACGGGGAAACGCTATCTTTGCGTGTATTTGCGCAAGAGTCAGGAATCTCGTTCACATTCTTGCAGCGCATCGCGCGACAGCTTAAGCATGCCGGAATTGTTGTTGCGAGTAAAGGGGCGCATGGTGGATACACATTGGCTCGGTCAGCAGAGAAGATCAGCGCGTACGATATTGTAAGCGCAATTGAAGGAAGAAAGGCAATTGCAAGTTGTATCACGCAGCCAGGAAGTTGTGCGCTGGAAACAGTGTGTAAAGGAAAGGGAATTGTGGAAACATTGAATTTTGAAATTGCGGAATTGTTGCGATCTGTTAAAGCATCTGATTTTGAACTTGCCTAATATGTCAGCACCAAGAAGCATTGATAGAACACTGTACGACGCTGCAAACGCAGATACGTCTGTGTTTAAGACTGCACCTGGGTTGACAGAAGAGGTGGTTCGGCAAATTTCTGCACAAAAAAATGAACCTGAATGGATGTTGGAAAAGCGGTTGAAAGGGTTTGGATATTTTGAGGAAAAGGAGATTCCAACGTGGGGGCCAGATCTTTCTGATTTGGATCTTAACGAAATTATTTATTACGTGAAGCCGGGAACTGAGGAGCAGACCAGTTGGGATGATGTTCCAGATGATATTAAAGAAACGTTTGATCGGTTGGGGATTCCTGAGGCAGAGAAGAACTCTTTGGGTGGTGTTGGTGCGCAATATGATTCTGATGTGGTGTATCACAATTTGCAAGCAGATTTGAAGGCTAAGGGTGTGATTTTTGAAAACATGGATGTGGCCGTGCAAAAGTACCCGGAGTTGGTGAAGAAATATTTCATGTCACAGTGTGTGCCAATTAATGATCACAAGTTTGTGATGTTGCATGCGGCCGTGTGGTCTGGTGGAACATTTATTTATGTGCCAAAGGGTGTGAAGGTGGAGTTGCCATTGCAGGCGTACTTCCGTATGAATGCGCAGCAGGGTGGTCAGTTTGAGCACACATTGATTATTGCGGATGAAGGTTCTGAGCTGCATTACATTGAAGGATGTTCTGCGCCTCGGTATGCCAAGAACGCGCTACACGCCGGATGTGTGGAGATTTTTGTGCACAAAGGTGCGCG
>CAYZOG010000030.1:0-7925 GCA_964480225.1 uncultured Gammaproteobacteria bacterium
TCTGGAATTCCAGCCTGCGCCAAAATGTCATTGTTGTAGAACATCACCATAGTGTCCACTGACAATGGCAATCCAAGCACTTCTTTACTTACACCGTCTTCATCTTGTACATCCCGCACCACATCGTCAGACACTACCGGAATGTATGTCTTTTTCAGCTTGCTGATGCTTGGTGTTTTTTCCTTAACAATCTTCACCTTTTGCTCTTCTCGTAATGTTCCCTCAACAGTGATCTCTACAACTTCTGTAGCTCCTGGCATTGGCAAAATCTTGCTTTCATATCCACCAACCCATGTGTTGTGAATTGAAAACAAGTCTGGCCCGCGGTCTTCAGCAAATGCCTCAAGAAGTGCTCGCTCATATTCTTCTGTGCGAAGCTTTCTGTAATCAATGCTCACGTGCGGGTGAGTTTGGCGGTATCGGTTGATGATCTGATCAAAATCATCTTCACCATCAAACACTCGCCAGTAGGTGAGTTCTGTAGCTTTTACACGTTCTTGTGCTTCTTGCGAACCTCCTTTGCAGCCAAGCCCCAAAAGAGCAAAGACCAGGAAGAAACCAAAGTATCGAGCGATTCTATTCATACTTACTGTTTTTTGAGATAACGACGGAATGCTGCCCCAACTTCTTTGTGGCGCTTTCCAAATTCCATTGTTGCTTTGAGGAATTCCAATTTGTTTCCGCAGTCATACCATGTTCCATTCAGCACGTGCGCATACATTGGATTTGATTTGATGTGCTGTGTGTATGCGTCTGCCAATCTAATCTCGCCGTCCTTTGTTGGTTTCATGTTGGCCAAGATTTCAAAAATGTCTGGGGTGATAATGTATCGCCCAAACACTGCCAAGTTGCTAGGTGCTTTTCCTTTTGGTTTCTCAACAAGTTTTTCAACTTGGTATGTGGTGTCATCAAGTTGTGTTCCGGCAATCACTCCATAACTAGACAATACTTTCTTTGGCTTTGGTGTAACACACACAACTGGATCCTGGTATTTGTCGTACACTTTCATCAACTGCTTGATTGCTGGTGTTTTTGCATCTACCAAGTCGTCCCCAAAAAAGACTGCGCAGGGTTCGTCACCAATAATATGTCGAGCCTGCAAAATTGCATCACCATCTCCTTTTGGTGATCGTTGTCGAACATACACAAACTGCGCCAAATCAGTGATATCAAGAATTTCTCCAAGAATTTTCTTCTTTCCCTTTTGTGCAAGACGATATTCAAGCTCAAAGTTGCGGTCAAAGTGGTCTTCAATCGCGCGCTTGTTCTGGCTGGTCACAAACACAATCTGCTCAATTCCTGCGGCCACTGCCTCCTCAACAATGTACTGAATCACTGGCTTGTCCACGAGCGGGAGAAGTTCTTTTGGTTGTGCCTTAGTTGCTGGCAAAAATCGGGTTCCAAATCCCGCAATTGGGATGATCGCTTTTCTAACTTTTTTGTGCTGCATAGTAGTTGTAATTGTGCGATCAGTATATCAAAAAAACGCTTATTTCTAAAGCGTTTTTTTGTAGAGTCTGATGATCACTAGTGCCATCAATTCTTCTCCAATTTTTCCTGATATTGCTAGCTCGTATGCTTCTTTTAACGAAACTTCTTTCACAAACATTTTCTCATCATCATCTTGCTCCAGTGGGGCAGGTGAGAGGTCTTGTGCCAGGAACACCCAGGTTGGGGCTTGAATGGATTCTCCCATGAATCGTTTGTAGATTCTTTTGAGTTTTTTAGCTTTGTATCCAGCTTCTTCTTGAAGTTCTCGTTGCGCTGCTGCCCTAAGGATTTTGGCCGGCGGATTGAGAAGTTTTTCTAGGGTGGATTGATCGTATTCGTTTTCCTTGTCTACGCGTCCAGCTGGGAGTCTCCACAAGTATTTTCCTTGAGAAATCCTGAATTCCCGCAACATCAGTATTGTATTGTCATCAATCATTGGCACAACATACACGGACGGCATACGAAACACGCGTTCATATGTTGCTTGTTTGCCTTGTGGAGTCAGAAACGTGTCATTGGTGATGGTGAATCGTTTCCCAGCAAACACAGTTTTGCGTTTAAGTGGTTTTGCCATACTACTTCAATGGTTTCCCAACAAATACTTTTTCCAAAACACCATCAGCCAACAGGGTTTTGGTGTCATTCTCATACACAACCGCACCCTTATCCAACACATACGCGCGCTGCACAATGTCAAGCAGTGATTTTACGTTGTGCTCAACAACTACAATTGCGGTTTTGTGGAGTTCGTTAATGGTTTTGATTGTGGCAAACATGTCTGTCACCAATTTTGGTGAAAGGCCAAGAGTGGGTTCGTCTAGGAGAAGAATTTTTGGCTCTACCATCAGCCCGCGAGCAACTGCCAACATTTGTTGCTGTCCTCCAGACAAGACACCAGACTTATCTTTGCGCTTTTTCTTTAGTGCTGGAAATGTATCCATCACATTATCAATTCTGCGACGCAATTCTTTTTTGTCTCGCACAATCCATCCACCAATTTCCAAGTTTTCTTCTACGGTAAGGTGAGTGAACACACGTCGGCCCTGCGGCACAAACGCAATTCCTTTGTGAACCACTTTGTGGGGGATTGGATTGATCACATCACCCTCCCAAATTACTTTTCC
Organism: uncultured Gammaproteobacteria bacterium; assembly: GCA_964480225.1. GTDB lineage: Bacteria > Patescibacteriota > Patescibacteriia > Magasanikbacterales > JBBTQS01 > CAYZOG01. The sequence continues at coordinate 2,616 of CAYZOG010000030.1, forward strand.
TTTAGAAATATCAGTCAGTCCAAAGATGGTTTTAAGAACGGTGGATTTTCCAGCACCATTTGGCCCCATCACCGCAACCACTTCACCAGCATCAATATGCAAATTCACACCATCAAGCGCCTGAAGTCCGCCGTAGTGCACATCAATGTTTTTAAGTTCTAGTAAGTGCTTCATATTATTGACCAAGATACGCTTCAATCACGTCTTTACGTTCCAGCACTTCTTGTGCACTACCTTCTGCAAGCAACTTCCCAGCATCCATTACATATACATGGTCTGATAATTCTCTGATCAAGTCCATGCTGTGTGTGATAAGCGCGATTGTTTTTTCTTCTTCTCTCAATACTTTAATGATCTGCACAAGAAGTTTTTTCATTTCTGGGAATAGGCCGGCAAATGGTTCGTCAAAAAGATAAATGTCAGCCTTCATTGCTAGCGTGCGAGCAACTTCAAGAAGTTTGCGCTGTCCATATGACAAGTTGCTAGCAAGATCGTTACGCTTTCCCCAAAGATCCACACGGCGCAGTACTTTTTCAGCTTGCTTGAGGTGGTAGTCACCATGATTTTCAAACAAAGATCCAAGTACATCACGTTTGGTAAGCACAACCAAGATGTTGTCCAACACAGTCATCTGCTCAAACAGTCGTACGTGCTGGAATGTACGAGTCATGCCGTAGGTCATGATGTCTTTTGGAAGAATCTTTTCTAGCTTCACATCATTCATGATCACTACACCACTGTCCATTTGGTAGATTCCACTAATCGCATTCATGAACGAGGTTTTTCCAGATCCGTTTGGTCCAATGATGCTTGTAACTTTCCCCGGAGCAAATGTAAGAGACGCACCATCAACTGCTTTAACGCCTTGGAAGTGTTTCTTTAGATTTTTGGTTTCAAGAATTGCCATACTTACAATTTGTATTCACCAAATAGTCCTTGTGGTCGGTACATCATGAGCAGCACCAACAACACTCCGTAAATCAATTGTCGAGCTTGTCCTGCAATTAGATCTGGGAGGCCGATGAAACGCATGAGTTCGTTAAGAAGGATAAAGACAATTGCACCAACAACCACACCACGGTTGCTGGCCAAACCTCCAATAACAATTACCGTAAGAATGAATGCACCTTCAAGAACAGTGAATCCAATTGGATCTACAAAAGAGATGTAACTTGCGTACAAACTTCCAGCCACAGCTGCCATTCCAGCACCCATCACAAAGATGGCAAGCTTAAACCAGTTGGTGTTGTAGCCAAAAATTTGGATTGCAACTTCATCCTCTCTGATTGATTTAAGGACTCGACCAAAAGAAGACTTGGTGATGAGGTGGGTGAGTAGGTAGATTCCCGCAAGGAACAACAATGTGATTACTAAGAACTGGCTGTTATCAAGTAGGCGCTCTCCAAATAACTCCGGACGAGGAACACCAGGAATTCCAAATGGTCCGCCAGTAACATCTTCCCAGTTCAAAAATATATTGTGCACAATAATTCCAAATGCCACTGATGCAATCATGTAAATGTCGCCATCAAATCGGGCGAGTACAATGCTCATCAGAAGAGCGATGACCATTGCAAGCACAATTCCAATCCCGGTTGCGGCAAAGAATCCAAACCCAAATGTCAGCATGAGTACAGCTGTTGCGTATGCACCAATTCCATAAAACGCTGCGTGCGCCACAGAAACAAGTCCGGTGTATCCAACAATAAGGTTTAGGCTCAGTGCAAGGATTGCCCAGATAGCAGAAATGATTGTTAAGTGAACAACGTAATCCATACTATTGCTTAAACAATCCTTGAGGTCTGAACAGCAAGAATAAAATCAGCAGACCAAATGCAATAGTTGGGCGCCATACTGTGCCGATGTGCCATGCACCAAAGTTTTCAACAAACGCTAGGATCAGTGCTCCAAGTAGGCCACTCCAGTAGTTTCCAAGTCCGCCAATCAGTGAGGCAGTAATCGCACCAAGTACAAGAAGCAAGCCGCTAATTGGCATGATCCCAGCATCATATCCAATTAGGATTCCGCCAAGTGCAGCAAGCGCTCCAGAAATTACAAACACCCAACTGATAGTTTTATCTGCGTCAATTCCAACAATTCTAGCCACATCAATGTCATCACTGATGGCTTTAATTGATTTCCCAAAACGTGTGTAGGTAAGGAAGAGGTATAGTCCAAGCGTCGCAAGGAGTGCGGTGACAATTGCAATGATCTGAACTGTGGTGATAGATGCGCCAAACACATTGAATGTGCCGTATCCCCATTCTGGTCCTCGTAATGATCTAAATTCACTACCAAACAAAATTGCAATTCCTGCTTGTAGCGCCAAGAAAAGACCAAGCGATGCAACCAGAAGGGTCATGTGTGTGGCTTTCTTTTTTTGCATTGGCCTAAATACAAGCAAATCTGAAAGATAGGCAACCACCCCTGCGGCAACAATTCCAATTGGAACACCAATCCATGGTGTTAGGCCTAGAACCAAAACGGTGTAGTACACACCATACGCCCCAACAACTGCGTACACACCATGCGCAATGTTAAAAAACCGTGACGCGCGGAGCGACAGGTTAAAACCAAGTGCCATTAGAGCATAGATCGCCCCAATAGAAAGTGTGTTAATGGTAAGTTGAGCAACAATTTCCATAGCAAAAGATTATCATGATTATGCGGTGCAGACAATACAAAAACCGCCTGTAAATAGGCGGTTTTTGCTGGTGACTTTGTTTTTAGAGTTCAAGTGGTTTTACCTCTCCACTTTCAACGCGCTGTGGCATAAATCCTCCAACAGAGCGATCTCCGGTTTCTGCAAAAGCAGTAGGACCAGATACACCGTCAAAGTTCTCTAGATCTCTGAGGTATTGTGCAACCGCTTCTGTGTCATCACCTGCCTCACGAATTGCTTCAGCAAGGATAAAGATTGCATCGTACTCAGTTTGTCCGTATGCAAGGAAGGGCACTTCTTCTTCATTGTACTTTTCCTTGTATGCTTCAATAAACGCTTGAAGCTTGTCGCTTCCTTCATCAACACGGAACTGCGCACCAACTGCTCCCTCAACCAACTCTGGGCTTTCACTAATTACTGCTGATCCCATTGTGGTCTCTGCAAGGATTAGCTGAACGTCCCAATCAAGATCTTTGATCTGTGTAAGTACTTTCTTTGCTGATGCATCAGTCTGAGTTGCTACAAAGATTGCTTGTGGTTCAGCTGCCTTCAGCTTAGTAAGTGGAGTTCTAAGATCAACTGAATCTGTAGTAAAGCTCTCTTCAGTTACGGTAGCCTCACTAGCTTTCATTGCTTCTGCATACGCTTCACCAAGTGCTGTAGCATAGTCTGTCTTTTCTGAGATTACTGCTACGTTTGTCCATTCATTTGTTGTAGAAACTTCTGCCAATACTCGTGACTGATCTGCGTCAGATGGGTAGTTTCGGAAGAAGAATGGGCTGATACCAGTCAACTCAGGGCTTGATGACCCAGGTGAAAGCATCACAACTTTGTTTTGTGTTGCAATTGGCACCATAGCAAGTGACTCACCAGAGCAGAATCCTGCTGCAAAGTATTTTACTTTGTCTACGTTTACCAATTTCTGCATTGCGTTGGCAGCGTCCTTACCAGAACACTTTCCATCTTCATAAATCATCTCAAGCATTCGGCCGTTTACTCCACCGTCTGCATTGATTTGCTCAACAGCAAGGTCAAAAATCTTCTGGCCTGGCACACCATATGCTGCGGCATCACCAGTAAGCGGTCCAACAAAACCAATCTTAATTGGTTCGTCAGAATTTTCAGAAACCTGCTCGGTCTCCTCTGGCTTGTTATCTTCTACTCGTCCATCAAGTAGGGTATATCCACCCCAGAGAACAAGTACCAAGACAATCAACCCTAGCAATGATTTTGTCATTGTATCCATAGATTGTTTTAGTAAATTAACCCCTCCTTTTTAGTTACATAAAAATCATACCTCTTCATACTTTGAGGTGTCAAACGGCTAATTTTGCCGAATCCTACTGGAGCTCAGCGCTGTTAAATACAACGTGGAAAGGTTTGCAGTAAATTACTACAGAGCTGTATTGGGACAGATCCACATCTGCGCCAATCACGTAGTTTTGATTTCCCTTATTTCCTTTCAGTTTGTCGAGTTCAATATACTCACCAAGATCTCCACTAGATTGTACGTTTGCGTTTGGTGACAACAACACGCGCAAGTCTGGTCCATTCAATACATCCAGGTTTTCAAAGCGCAACAACCCACCATCTTCTGTGCTAAACAGTTTAGCGAGTCCAGATCCATGATGTGCAACATCTTCAAAGTTTCCACTTCCAAGAAGTTCTGGCCCGGGCGCAGGCTTGTCCGGCTCTGCAAGTAGTCGCTCTTCCTTTGGCTCTGGCATTTCATCTTTCACCGTGATTTCTTCTTTCCCAAGTTCCATCATTTCCTCTTTAAACACATGACGCATTTCTTCTGGCGCCTTAACCATGAGCGTTTCTACAGCCTCAGTAAATTCTGCCTCTGTAGCGAACCCTTCTGGGAGCTCTTCATTAATAGTTTCGTTAATAAATGCTGGAGAGACAAGCCAGTATCCAGCAATTGCGATAATAAGGAGCACAGCCCCGATAAGTAGTTTTTTCATATAGTTGAGATTATATAATCAGTATAGAAAAAAAGACGAGGCCAGTCACGTCGTGCTACAATACATGCATATGGCAGGTGTAGAACACACACTTCTGGTGCTCCTTCTGATTTTGTTCATTGGGTTGGTGATCCCAGAGTTGTTTCAAAAATTTAGAGTGCCGTTTGTGTCATCAGTGATTGTGCTTGGTGCGTTGCTTGGGCCAAACGGGGCGGACATTGTGCAAAGCACAGAATCAATTGAGTTTTTTGGGTTCCTTGGTTTTGCGTTTCTGATGTTGCTTGCTGGATTGGAGACACGACTCCATGAAATGAAAGAGTCTGCAAAAGGAATTGGAATCATGGCCGCAATCAACTCATCAATTCCATTTGTGGTCGGGGTAGGAATCACAAAATGGTTTGGCTATGACTGGCAAACCGCACTACTCATTGGTGTGGTGTTTATTTCATCTTCAGTCGCAATCATTATTCCAGCGCTGGAAGGAGTTTCAATTTCAAAAAAAGTTAGGCAATGGTTTGTGTCATCTGTGGTGGTGCAAGATATGTTGTCGTTGATCATCCTTGCGGTGATCTTCCAGTACGTTTCACCAGTAATTGATTTCCCATTGCCGGTGTATATCTTGGTACTGTTGTCTGCGTTTGGTGCGCTCAAGTTAGTGCTTCCAAACCTTGCCGAATTTTT
>CAYZOG010000031.1:0-7732 GCA_964480225.1 uncultured Gammaproteobacteria bacterium
AAACAAGCCAAACCATGGCTACGTCATCCTACTGCAAATCATTTGCATTGTCAACCCCTCCTTAACCAAAAAGTCGTGCTGCACAGAGTATTCTGCACACACACGACTAACGGTGTTTACGAGCATTGTACGACCCCTTATTGCTCGCGTGTAGTTATTGTTATTTTAGCTCCCTTACGCGGTGCTAATGACTGTGACTGCAGGCTCGCCGCCCACGCCACCTACGAATCAACACCAAGGTCATCCCGGCGCCAAAGCCGTAGAAACCAAAGTGCAACAACTCGTGCTGCTCGATAACCAAGCCCACGCCACCCACAGTCAGAGCCAGAGCGAGCCCGGCCGACAGCCAGCCCCATCGCTCCTCCCGCAAATGCAGAATCAGAGCGCCAACCGCGAGGAGCCAAAAGACCCACTCAAGCCACTCACTGTGAGCCGACAACCCCAACACTGGAATGAGCGATGCAACCAGCGGCGTAGCCCAGCAATGCACGACGCACGCAGCTGAAACTCCCACGCCGACCCACGAAGCAATTCCCGATCCTGCTTTCATCCGAGCTCCTTTGCAATTCCTAAATGCAACTGGTTTGCATTTAGTATACCTGACCCTTCCCCTCTGTCAAGAAGTCGGGTAACAAAAAAGACGCACTGTCTCCAGTGCGTCTTTTAATAATGAGCCACCAACCGGGATTGAACCGGTGACCTCAGCCTTACCATGGCTGCGCTCTACCAACTGAGCTATGGTGGCAATCCGCTAGCGGATTGCCACCATAGCCGCGAGACCCCGTTGGTCGAGCCGCTATGGCCAAACAATCAGCCACGAACGTTTTGTTGTTTTCTCAACGCCAAAATTCTACCAAACCCCACCAATTACTTCAACCCCCTCACCTTCTCTTTCAACTCGGCCAATTTCTTATTTTGTGGGTTCACTTCTTGAAGCTTAGCAATCATCTCACGTGCCAACTCTTTATCCTTCACCTTAATAGCAAACTGCGCAATCTGATCAATCACAGCCGGATTGTTCTGCTCCAGCTCAAACGCAGACTGAAACGCCGCCTTTGCCTCTTTCACCTTATCCCCCATCTGCATGTATACATTTGCCAAATCAATGTGACGCTTTGCCATATCCGCCTTAATCGCAATTGCCTTACCGTAATGCTTCACCGCACGCTCCCACTTTTGTTCTGCTTTGGCGATTCGCCCCAAAAACGCATGCGGCACATCATCATCTTTCACCAGTGTCACCACATACTCAAATGTCTCCCGAGCCTCTTTCCACTTATCCTGCGCAAAATAAATCTTTCCAAGCCCTTTATACGCCCTAACACTTCTTGGTGACAATCCAATTGCCTTCAAATACATTTCCTCTGCCCGAGGAAACTCTCCACCACGTCGCAACTCATCTGCGTCATCCAACAACCCAGAAATTTCTCTAGCACGCTCACGATGGGTCTTCTGCTTAAACTGCTTTGTGGTTTTCTTTGAATGCTCTGAACGATAGTTGTCTGCAACCTGATTTACATAATCTCTAAACACCTTCTGCACTTTCATGAACCGATCTACAAACTTCTCCCCATGCACACCAACCTTATCCTTAAGCGGCGCAAACATTCTGTAAAATCGCTCCTCCAAAATCTTCTCTTTCTTCTTACGGTCCTGCTCTTCTGGCAATGCATCCACATCCAAAACTGTAAGTTGTGGAAACTTTCTTACCACGGCCAAAATTACAATCGCCAGCCCAACAATAATTAATGTAATTGGAATAATTGAAAACATATTACGCAAGTGAATCTAGAATTGGAAACAAACGCTCCTTTGTTGTGCTTGCCCCACCAATCAAAAATCCTGCAATCGCATCTTGGGCAGCAAACACACCAACATTACTTTGATCAATTGAACCTCCGTACAACACTGGTGTTTCTTCACCAACAATCTCACCAATTGACGCACACACTTCTGCGGCCACATCAGGAGTAATCATTTCCTCTACTGGCGCATCACCAGAACTAATACTCCAGATAGGTTCGTACGCAACCATGATTGTTGCATGCTCTGGAACATCCGCAAGCGCAGCCTCAACTTGCTGTGCAACCACATTAGTCGCCTTCCCTGCCTCATGCTCTTCTTTATCTTCACCAACACACACCACCGGCGTAAGTCCAGCAGCCAACGCCGCATGCACTTTTGCGTTTACATCTTCATCTGTCTCCCCCATTGCTCTACGCTCTGAATGTCCAACCAATACATACCGAGCACCAACCTCTGCCAAGTTCATCGCAGAAACTTCTCCAGTATACGCACCACGCTTTTCAGAATGACAATCTTGCGCACCAAGCAACACACCATTTGATTCAAACGTATGCTCCATTCCTCCAATCACATCTGTTGATGGAAAAACAATCAGCCCATCGCGCGCACCATACAAATCCACAATCTCATCAGCAAGCTGACGTTGCGCCGCAGCACCTAGATACATTTTCCAGTTACACAGTACGTACTTCATACAATTTTATTTTAGCAGCTTTTCAAACCGCTTTGCATCATTAAACGGCCCGATGATCGCAAGCTTAGCTTTATTCATCTTAAAGATCTTTTTGGCCACACGCTGAACCTGCGCCGCAGTTACTTTATCAATTGTAGCCATCTTCTGCTCTGGAGTCTTGATTGAACCTTCCAACAACTGCTGTTCTACAAAGAACTGCGCAATATTTGCAGAATCCTCAAGTGCCAACACCGTTCCACCACGCATCGCCATCTTTGCGTCTTCAAGCTCTTTTTTAGACACACCTTTTTCTGCTACCTTCTTCAACTCTTTCACAATCACTTTCAGCGCCTGATCAATACGCTCAGTATGAAGTCCAGCATGCACGTACACATTTCCATCATCTAGATAACATTCTTTTCGAGCTCTAACCACATACGCCAATCCACGACGCTCACGCACCTCACTAAACAATCGTGAGCTCATTGACCCACCCATAATCTTCAACAGCACATTCAATGCTGGGAGTTGTGGATCACCCATAGCAAGCGCGGGAAATCCCAACGCAATATGCACCTGATCAGTTTCCTTATACTTCAACCGAACCTTCACATCACTCACCCCCTCTTTAGCAGCCTTTGGCTTCACGCGCTTTCCAGTTTTCTTTCCTTTACCAAACAACTTCTTAATTTCCGCAACTTGCTCATCACTTGCCGCACCAGCAATACCAACAACCATCTTGTCGTGGTGATAAAACTTGTCGCGATAGTCCACCATATCTTTGCGAGTCAGCGCATTGATAATTTTTGGTGTCCCGCCAATCTTGTACGCAAGCGGAGTTCCAGCATGTAGCTCCAACTCCAATTCTTCCTGCACATCACGACTTGGTGTGTCCTCGTACATTCGCAACTCCTCATTAATCACACCTTTCTCTCGCTCAAACTCCTCAGCATCAAACTTACTGTGAAATACCATGTCCTCAATGATGTCAGCCGCATCAACAATGTGCGCTGCATCAATCTTAATGTAGTACACGGTCCACTCTTTTGAGGTAAACGCATTCCACTCCGCACCTTTTCTATCAATCTCAAGTGTGATGTCTTTACTCTTTGGCCGGCGCTTAGTCCCCTTAAACATCATGTGCTCAATGAAATGTGAAATTCCATTGATGCGTTTTGTTTCATATCGAGACCCAACCGGAAACCCAACAAAGATTGTTGCTGATCGGGTATCGTGCTGTGGCGCAACCACAACGGTCGCTCCATTTTTCAACTTTTCAACTGAATATTCAGTCTTCATAATTAGAATCCAAGTTTAGTAGAAATATATTCAAGCAACCCATCAATTGCGATTCGTTCTTGCTCCATTGTGTCTCTATCACGAACCGTCACTGCACCATCTTCAAGTGAATCAAAATCAACAGTCACACACAGCGGTGTTCCAATCTCATCCTGACGACGATATCGCTTACCAATTGATTGTGTCTCATCATACTCAGCTGCATATTTTGCATTCACCATTGCAAACACCTCTTTGGCCTTCCCGCTCAACTCTTCTTTCTTAGACAATGGCAACACCGCAACTTTGTACGGCGCCATGTGCGGTGCAAACTTCATCACCACACGAGTGTCATCATTCACTGTCTCCTCATGATACGCGCTCAACAACAACGCCAACAATGTTCTTTCAACTCCCATGGTTGGCTCAACAACATGCGGAATAATCTTGCGTGTGTTATCTGCAGGATCGGTGTACATCATCTTCTGCCCAGAATGTTCTTGGTGATTGGTCAGATCAAAATCAGTTCTATACGCCAATCCCCACAACTCCTTGGTTCCAAATGGATATTTAAATTCAAAGTCCAAGGTTCGCTTAGAGTAGTGCGCGGTTTTCTCATCAGGAATTTCTGCACGAACCAACCGATCCATGTCCAATCCCAAAGATCGTGCCCAGTCCTCCATCCAATCTGCCCACTGCTCAAAGTGCTTTTCCCATCCCTCTTCCTCAATAAAGTACTCAATCTCCATCTGCTCAAATTCCAAGGTTCGGTAGGTGAAGTTTCCTGGAGTGATTTCATTTCTAAACGCCTTACCAATTTGCGCAATTCCAAATGGCAATCGCTTGCGCTGCGTGTCCAAGACATTCTTAAAGTTCACAAAAATTGCCTGCGCCGTTTCTGGACGCAAGTACACTGCATTTTTCTCACCTTCAACAACTCCAATCTCAGTTTGGAACATCAAGTTAAACTGTCGCGGCTCTGACAACGGATTTCCCTCCGGACTTTTAATGTCATTATCTTTGATAACCTGCGCAATCTCCTCCAGTGTAGAACCATCAACATCAATTCCAGCCTGCGCTTCAATCAACTGATCAGCACGATAGCGCTTCTTAGTCACGGTGTCCTCCACCATTGGATCATTAAATCCAGCCACATGCCCTGACGCCTCCCACACTTTTGAGTTCAACAAAATAGATCCATCAAGCCCAACCATATCTGATCGAGACTCAACAACACGATGCCACCAATCCTTCTTAATGTTCATCTTCATCTGCGCACCAAGCGGCCCGTAGTCCCATGAGTTTGCAAGCCCACCATAAATAGCACTACCCGGAAAGATAAATCCCCGGGTTTTGGCTAAGGTGACAACTTTATCCATCAGGTTCTCAATGTCTGCCATATTACACTGTCATGATTTCTTGTTCTTTCTCTTTGCTCATGGTGTCCATTTTGTCATTCACTTCTTTCACCATCTTGTCGAGCTTTTCTTGGTCAGAAAATTTTTGGTCTTCAGTAATCTCTCCATCCTTCTGAAGCTGCGCAATTTTTCCTCTCACATCATCACGAGTTCTTCGCACGCGGATCTTTCCATCCTCAATACGTGACTTCAATGTTTTTACCAACTCCTTACGAGACTCCTCAGTCAACGCTGGAATTGGCAATCGCACAACGGTCCCATCGTTCACTGGGTTCAATCCAGTTCGCGCCTCAATAATTCCTTTCTCCACCTCACCAAGCAATCCTTTATCCCAAGGATCTACCATGATGGTTTTTGAATCTGGAGTAGTAATAGTTGCCACGTTTTTAAGCGGTTGTTTTGCGCCGTACGCCTCAACTTGCACATTCTCAACAATCACCGGATTTGCTCTACCAGTTCTAATAGTTGCCACCTCTTTTTGTAGGTGCTCACGCGCTGCTTCAAACGCTGTTTTTGCTTCTTCTAAATACTCCATATTGATTTTATTGTCCAAGTTTAGTCGCTCCCAAGTACACCACTTTTGTGTCGCTTCTGTCAACCATCAGTGCAGTCACCGCTCTACGGGTTGGAATCTTCTGTGTCTCCCATGTTTCTCCCCCATTTTTGCTTCTGTAGAAGGCGTTTAGGGTTCCGTAGTAGATCTCATTGTTGGTGTTTGGACTGATTGCAATTGAGAAGATCAATGCCTCTCCAGGCGCGCTTACCAAATTCATCGCCTCCCATGTGGTTCCATTGTCCACGGTCACCAACAATCCGTACTTAGTTGCAATGATTAATCGATCTGGTGTGGTTGGGTCAAACACTCCAGTACTATATTCGTCAGAACCTCTAAAATCCCTCTTGTCTGGCGAAACTTCTACCCAAGTCGCACCACCATCCTGAGTTCTAAAAATTCCATCATCCGCATACGCAACATACGCAGTCTGCGCGCTAAACGGATCAACCAACATTTGCTTCACACGAGCATTCTTCTCTCTGTGCACAGATCGCCAGCTCACACCAGCATCCTCACTCTTCAACACGCTTCCTGCAAGTGTTCCAAGATACAACTCTGATGGGCGCTGAATATTAATTGCCACATCAGTGATCACGTTTGGTCCATCATCATGTGTTCCAGTTGCGTGAATCTGCACCCAACTTCTTGCACACGTTGTACTCTTCAACAATGTGTTTCCTGTTGACGCATACAATGTACATGGACTTGAAGGGTGGATTGCAAACCCAAACACTCGCCCATCAGTAAGTCGTTCTTCACGCGGACGATCCCATGAACGACCAGCGTCATGCGTATACCACAATCCATTTGATCTGGTGATGGCATACATCACTTTCTCATCAACTGGATCTTGAACCAATCGCAACACATCTACACCTTGGTGCAAACTTTGCTGCTCCCCTGATGTGGTAAGCACTGCTGAAGCACCTCCCCAGGTTTCACCTTTGTCAGCAGAACGATACACACCGTAATCTGCCTGATTACCTCCACCACCTCCACATCCGGCACCAACCAGAACAAGGGCGGCAAAAATACCAATCCACTTAATTGCGAATTTATGCTGCGTCATAAAAACTAAACATTAGATTTTCAAATACTAATTTTGGATGCATGTTATGCGTAATATCATGTCGAGCCTTTCCCAACTGATTCACCAACTGTGCCAATGCGCCCACTGGCTTTCCTTCTGCAACGCGCTCTCTAATGACCAACCCTGCTTCACACTGCCATGTTGCAAACACAGAATCTAACAATCGTCGCTGCTTAACATGATCTGTTTTGTCTCCCAAGAGAGGTTCGATATGTTCACGCTGCTGATAGATTGACTTACCGCGTAACTCGTAAAACAAATTGCTATGTGCAAACTGCTCTTGTGCGAATTCCGTGTCCGTCAAAATCTGATGCGCTTTCCCAATCAATCCATAACTTGCTTTTGCCGCGCGACGACGCTCATCAGCATCTTCACTGTACCGCGCCAACACTTCATCCATTTCTTCTGCGCTTGCCAACCCAAGACCAAACACTTGTGAACGAGACAACACAGTCTCTGGAATTGATTGCCAGTTCTCTAGCAGGAGCACAAAGGTTGTATGACTTGGCGCCTCTTCCAAAACTTTAAGCAAGCTGTTTGCTGCGGCAGTGTTCATAGCATCAGCTGGAGAAATCACCACCACGCGGTGTCCAGCAAACAACGACCCTCCTGCAAGCATGGTTTTAATTTCCCTTATCTGCTCAATGGAGATGTCTTTTTTTGATTTTGTTTTTTCATCACCTTCAAGTGGTGAAACCCAAACAGTGTTTGCTACCTGCGCGGTTTGAGTTGGGTGAAGTTTTTCAATAATCGCTTGCGCCACCAGTCGCTTTCCAGCCCCAGCCGGCCCAACAATTGCGTACGCATGACTGAGCTGCCCCTGCTCATGAGCACGGACAAAATGATCAACAAGTGCACTAAACGACATCATCACCATAGTAGGTCTATACTACCCTATTTTATTGACAAAC
>CAYZOG010000032.1:0-7605 GCA_964480225.1 uncultured Gammaproteobacteria bacterium
GACGCGCCGGAGAGCTGGTAGCGCAAGCGCCCCGCCGTGGGCAGGCCATTGGCCTATTCGGCAACAAACTATAGGGGCAGACGCCCCGGACGGGAAGTTTGGTACGACCAGCTTCCCGTTTTTAATTCCTGAGAATCTCCTCTTGCCAACCTCAGCAGGTATGGTAAGATGACAACACTTTATTGCTTATCTATGCGACACGCTATTGCAATTGACTTTGGTGGTACCGCAATTAAGGGTGCACTCATCGCTGAAGATGGTGCGCTTGTGTCGCAGACGTCAGTTCCCACAGAGAGTGAAAAAGGACATGACGCAATTATTGCCAATATTTTGGCAGTGGTGGAAAAACTAAGGACAGAATCAGACGTTGAAGTTGCTGGTGTTGGAATTGGAGTTGCTGGACCAACTATTTCAGCAAAAGGATTGGTTGTGCAGTCGCCAAATACCTCAATGGAGGCAGAAACTCCATTGGCACAGATTGTTTCAGACAAGACAGGACTTCCAACCGTTCTTCATAATGATGCAAACGCCGCAATGTTTGGCGAAATTTGGCAGGGAGGAGCAAAAGGCGCAGATAGCGCTATTTTATTTACTTTGGGAACAGGAATCGGCGGTGGCGTAGTGATTAATGGAAAAGTGTTTGATGGAGGATTTGGTGTTGGTGCAGAGCTTGGGCACGTGCGTTTGGCGCCAGATGGCGCAGCATGTGCGCTTGGTACAGTTGGGTGTTTTGAGGCGCTGGCAAACAAGGATGCAATTTTGAGAGTGGCAGGAGAAAAACTTCATCATGAGGTTACAGACACAAAGGAGGTATTTGATTTGGCAAAGCAAGGTGATGAGGTGGCGCTGGAAATTTGGAAAGACTATGGGTATTGGGTAGGAAGTGCCCTTGGTAACTATATTAATATCTTTAATCCAGAAGTGTGTTTGATTGGGGGGAACATTGGTAATGCTTGGGAGTTTTTTGAGGAGAGTATGCTCGCTCAGGCAAAAGCTTGTAGTTACCCAGAGTTGTTTGCAATGACAACAATCAATCAGGCAACACTTGGTAATAACGCTGGCGTGTATGGCATGGCGCACGCAGTGTTTGAGCAATCGCAATAACATATGATCGAGCAAACTCTGCAATCTCTTGGCTGGTCAGCCAAGCAAATTAAAGTATATTTGGCGCTGTTGCGTCTTGGGCCGTCCCCAGTAAGAAAGATTGGGTTGGAAGCGGAAATCAACCGTGGGACTACCTATGATATTTTGAAGGCATTGAAGGATCAGGGGGTGGTGGCCTACTACCATAAGAAAACTCGGCAGTATTTTGTGGCTGAGGATCCAGCAAAGTTGTTGGAAGCAGTGGATGCGCAAGTTGAAGGGTTACAAAACGCCAGAAGCATGGTGGAGCGAGTTGTTCCACAAATGCGATCACTCTACGTGAAGGGTGGAGAGAAGCCTGTGGTAAAGACCTATGAAGGAGTGGATGGTGTGCGGCTGGTATTGCAGGACGTATTGACTGCAGCTGCAGAGGCAGAACCAGCAGAGTACTATGCATATTCTGCGCCTGAGGTTCGGTCAAGAATTTATGAGGCCCTTCCGCAGTTTACTAAGAAGAGAATTAATGCCAAGATCAAGACAAAGGTGCTTGGGTTAGAGGCTGATGATGGACAGACTCACGGATTGGATGAGCGTAAGACAATTGCAGCAGAGGATGCGCCGTCTGACACCTACATGTTCATCTACGCTGGCAAGGTTGCGTATGTGTCATCTGATGCGGCCGGCGAGTCAGTGGCAATGATTATTGAAAACGACGGGATTTATAAAGTTCAAAAACAATTGTTTGAATCACTTTGGAAATGCGTTTAGCTTATGGTTACACAGCCAACAGTTATTGTAGATTTTGATGGTACGCTTTGGGATTACGAGTCCTTTATGGATCGAATTGCGTACGATGCTCAGAAAATGGGGATTGCCCCAGCACATGTGGCAGAGTCGTATGATAAGGCATGGTCACATCCTGCTCGTAGAAGTGGGTACAGCGCAAAGCGTCATGCAAATGCGCTGGCAGAGTATTGTGAGCATGATGAGGAAGCGTTGCATCAATGGCTTGCTGGACATCATGATTGTCTAGGGGACTTTGTGTTCCCAGATGCGCATTTGTTCTTGGACGAACTCCGTGCAGAGGGATATCACATGGTGTTGCTGACCCATGGGGATCCAACCTGGCAGATGATTAAGTTTAGACAGACTGGTTTGGCGCAGCATTTTGATGCGGTGTATCCAACTCGGCATCAGAAAGCAGACTTTTTGGCAGATTGGGTAAAGGCTGATAGTGGAAAGGTGTTGTTTGTGAATGACAACCCGGTTGAAAGTATGGAGGTTGCGCATGCATTCCCACGAATTGCGCAGGCCTTGAAGCACAATGCAAAAACGTGGGAGGAAAAACTATACAAAAAAGTTGGGCATCCGTATTTTGATACGCTCGACGAAATTCGACAATATGCACACACATTCTTCGCCGCTGCATAATGTAGCAATTGTGATTTTGGCAGCCGGGAAGGGTACACGGATGCAAGAAGGAAATGGAGGTCTTCCAAAAGTGTTGACTCCACTCAATGGACAGCCGTTGGTTTCTCATTTGTTGAACTCAATTGAGAGTTGTCATGTGGTGCGTCCACCAACAATTGTGATTGGGTATAAAGGTGAGATGGTTAAGGAAGCGCTAGGACCGCGCTATGAATATGTAGAGCAGAAAGAGCAGCTTGGAACTGGGCATGCGGTGATGGCTACGCGTGAAGCACTAGAAGGAAAAGTAGAGCATGTGCTGGTGTTGAATGGTGATCATCCGCATTTGCCGTGTCAGGTTATTGATGATTTGTTGGCTTTGCACACAGGGTATGAAAACTCTGTAACTATGGCCACCACCGTTGTTCCAGATTTTACCGGTTGGCATGAGCGACTAAAAAGTTATGGAAGAATTGTTCGTGGGCAGAAAGGTGAAAAGGAAAATTACATTTTGCGAATTGTAGAATACAAGGACGCGACAGAAGAGGAACGAGCAATCACAGAGATTAATCCAGCGTACTATTGTTTTGAGGCAGATTGGTTGTGGGAGCACTTGGATAAACTTCAAAACAACAACAACGCTAATGAGTACTACCTTACAGATTTGATTGCAATGGCGATTGATGAAGGGGTGAACATTGGAGCGCTTGAGATTAAGCCATTAGAGGCTGCAGGGGTGAACTCAATGGAAGAGTTGGAGGCGTTGAGAGTTGAGATTGAGAAAGAGAAAAACGGGAAAAGCTAAACTGATTTAGCAACACAGGAGATAAAGTCGGCAAATGCCGGCTTTCCTGTTTTTTTGGCGTCAAAATATTCTTGGTGTTTTTTGAGGTGGATTGGTTGGAAGTTGTGTCGCTTGAGTAAAGTCTTGATTTCATCCATGGAGTAGTAGAAACGCATCTGTCGGTGAATGTGGTTTTCATAGACCCTGGCTGTGCTGAAGGAATTGTGCTGAATTCCTTTTGTGGCGCTGACATCATCAGTTGATTTAAGGCCAACTGAGAGATAGCCCGCTTGGGTTTGGATGCAATCTAAGATTTGATCTAAGACATTTGGAGTAAAGTAGTGCAGTGAAGAGTGACTATGGACCACGACTGGCCCATCAATATTTTTTAGGGTGTTTTCTAGGTCAGTACGAATATCTCCATTGACAATGTTGTGTGACTGACCGGGGAATTTTTTATCAAGTTTTTCTTGGAGGTGTTTTGTGGCTAGAGAGCTAATCTCTAATCCAATGTATGAGGCACCATGTTCAAGAAAAAGCTCCGCGTCTCTTCCGGTTGCGCCAGGTCCAATCTCCACAACAGTGTAGTCCTGAATTGGTAATTGCTCTACAAGAGTTTTTGCGAGTGGGGTTGGGTTTGTGGTGAATCGTGTGGCGTTGTTATCCCACAATGCGTCCCATCCACTAGGGTCATGGTTCATCGCTGAGATGATTGCCTGCCCTTTGGGCGTGTTAGCTATTGTGTTTGAGGTGTATACAGAGTTGGGTGAGTCAGTGATAAGTAATACATCTGCCTTAGCTAATGACGGCAAGGTGTGCGCAGAAATATCAGGAAGTGTTTTTGTAAAAAAATGTTCTAAAAACTTTTCCGAGTCTTTTTTTGTAGCCAACCTTCTGGCTAGGAGTGTGGCAATTGAGGACGGAGTCACTGCGATTTTTAAATCAAAGTGATCAAGAAGTTCATCGTAGAGTAGGGCTGCATTTGAATACACAAAAGTAATTCCATCATGAGCCGTCTCTGCTTTGGAAAGTGAGCTGTGCAATTTTGAAGTTCTAGCCGCTGGGTTGTGTCCTGAAAAAGATTGGTGTGCTAGATCCTCCACAAAAAAGTCGTCTTGGTTGATGTGGGTGATTTTGTAGTTTTCATCTGCAAGTAGCGTAGTCAGCTTTTCAACAAGAAATGTTTTACCTCCACCAGATGGGCCGGCAATGGCAATGGAGATGTGCTTTTTGGTTTTGCGCAGAGTAATGATGGCCCGGGCAATTGCGGCGATAGGTCGGTGCTTTGGATAGGGGGCAACAGAGAATGAGTTAAGTAGCTTACTGGTGAGTGTGGTATTCATATACATCCACAGTATCCAGGATTTTTTTAATTGTCAACAGTTTCTTATTGACGAGATACTTGCCTAAATTTAAGCAAAATATGGATTTATCCACAAAATCTGTAGAAAATAAATTGACAAAAAAGCACAGAAATTATACTCTACAACCACCAGAAATGGTGAACGTTAACATCAAGAGCAAAAAAGAGGAGGCTGACATGCCGAGTTTTGCTTTCAAAGCGACTGAGGTGCTGAATGTCTCCCAGGAGATCCCGTCCGCCTGCAGCACGTGCGCCAAGTGCGTGGTTCTCGTGGGTAAGGTTGATCTTCTTCCTGGTTCTACCATGGAGGAGGTTTTCCAGCGACGGCAGCGTCTGCGCTCAAACATGATCGCAACAGTCCGTTGCGACGGCGCTGTGCCGGTGTGCACAGATCCGCGCTCTCAGGAGCGCTCCCCTCACGGGATTGTTGCGACGCCGGTGCGTCACAGCGAGTCCACTCTCATCACGGAGAATCTCTCCGGGTGTGATTACCACGAACTCATGGCTGGAGAGGAGTTGCCTCGTGAGCATGTCGGTAGTCCCTCTTCCTAGAACGATTCCATGGAGTAGTATCATGAGCACTGGCCCTCAGGTCCTGGGTTACCAGGACTATGATCGAGGCCATGTGATCGTGGTCCTCGGTGGTTCTGACGTCACGTGGCAGCGTGAGCGCGCCCAGCGCGTTGCGTGCATCGCCAGCCGTTGCGCCAAGCCCACCCTCGTAGTCTTCACCGGCTACAACGGAGAGGCTCAGCGCATGTACGACCTTGCCAAGAGGTTTGGCCTGCCTGATTCGCAGCCCGTCCTTCTGGAGCAGGAGTCGTCGCACACCCGTGAGAACGCGGATCACACCCGTGATCTGCTGGTCGAGCTGGGGTTTGACCTCAGCACGCTCAAACTCACGGTGGTGACGTGCATGGCGCACAGCATCCGCGCAGCGTGGACGTTCCGAGCGGCCTTCCCGGCTGCTGTGGTTCGTACGCGATCGGCACGAGTTCGGACCAAGATCCAGCTCCGCCGGCAGGTTGACCTGTTCCGTGGCGAGCCTCGTCGGCTTGTCATGTACACGGACAAGGGTGACCTCGCTCCGCCCCCACGTGCTCTTCTGCTGATTGGAGTGCTTCGGCGCTTCATGGCATAACCAACAACCCGGGCGGCTGACTCTTAGTTAGCCGCCCTTCACTTTTAAAATTATGACTATTCAAATTGCAAAGCACTGGGATGGAACAGAACTTCCATTCTCACAATACACAACCGTTAAAACGTCTCTTGGTAAAGATTCTCTTAGGGTTGAATTTGAATCTCCTATTGAGGAATATACAACTCCGGATTCGCCAGTTGGTTTTACTGATGGACTTTGGGAGTATGATGTTGTCGAATTATTTATTGCGCAGCCCAACGGAGAGTATGTAGAAATTGAGGCAGGACCAAAAGGGCACTGGTTGGTATATGAATTTGAATCCTATAGAAAACAAAAAGACCTTCCTAAGAAAGAATTGGAATATACTTGTGCTGTTGAAGATGGTGTTTGGAAAGGTGTGTTCACCGTTCCGCTTAGTTGGCTCTCTGCCCCAATTGGGGAGTGCACAGTAAATGCGTATCAGTACCGTTCTGCAGGAGATCAGTTCTTGGCATGGCAATCAATCCCAAGTATTGAGCCTGACTTCCACAAAACAGAATGCTTCCAACTGATTGCCTAGAGGTTGTTCAAAATATCAATAATGCGATCGCGCTTTGAAGTGGTGTCCATTTCAAGTGCGATCATAGAAAGTGCACGCGCCTTGTTGTGCGCTTTTCTATTTGGATAGCGAGAGTCATCCCAGCCAAAGTAGTTGTCATCAATAATGTCTCGAGAAAAACGTGAAGCAAGTTCTAGCATGATCAGGCGCATTCCGCGGTATACATAGTGTTGCTCGTCAGTAGAAAGCGGAATTACACTCATGTATCCCTTCATCGCAGCTTCAAACTTTGCCAAAGAGAATCGGTTGTTTGGATTATCGTCTTCAAGCCCACACCATGACCACAGTGCATCTCCCAAATCCACAAGCGGAGTGTGCTCCATGCAGGTATCAAGATCAATCATGCACACTGCTTTGTCATCTTTGAAAATAATGTTAGAGATTTTTGGATCTCCATGCACTACCGTTGTTGGGAGTCCTTCTGGAAGTAAAACCTCTGGAAGCTCTTTTGCAATTCTCTCATACACATTCTTCATTGCATCATCAGTCTCTTCTGTAAGAAGTTGCTCGTGCACTTCCATGTATTTATCAAGTACTGCTTTGGTCTGGTGAAGTTTGATTGGACTGTTGAGCTGGCTTGCATCAAAGTCCTGCATTCCAAGATGAAACTCTGCCAAGGCTCTTCCGGCTTCTTCTGCAAGTACTTCACTTTCAAGTGTTTCAAACGTGTCACCATCAATTGCGGTCATAAGACGCCACACATGGTTGGCATCATCATGAACAAGAATTTCGTCAGAAGTTGTTCTAATCAGTTCTGGAATTACAAGCCCTTTTGCCTTCAGATGCTCTGTCACTTTGGCCATGTCCTCTACGGTGTGCTCATTAAAAATCTCTCCCATTTTCTGGAGAACATAGTTACCAGAAGAGGTTTCGACAAAAAAAGTAGAGTTAATATATCCAGATGAAATTGGCCGAGTATTGTTCACCACACCAAGATCGTAATGTCCAAGAATTGTCTGCAGTTGAGTGTTCATAGTAGATAAAGTGTAGCGCTGATTGGGCTCCTTTGCAAGGTGGGGGTGGTTTGGGTTACAGTGAGTAGGTATGGAACATATTCTAGATTTACACATTCATTCTAAGTACTCTCGGGCCTGTAGTAAGGACCTGATTTTGCCGAAAATTGCCAAAACATGTGAGGTGCGCGGGATTGATGTTGTGGTAACTGGAGATTTCACGCATCCGGCGTGGTTTGCGGATATTAAAGAGCAACTGCATGAGACTAATCAGGG
>CAYZOG010000033.1:0-1739 GCA_964480225.1 uncultured Gammaproteobacteria bacterium
GATAATTGAGTCAACTAGCCCGTATTTTACTGACTCTTCTGCGCTCATGAAGCGGTCTCGGTCAGTGTCTTGCTCAACCTTGGTTAGTGGCTGACCAGTCTTTTCAGCCAAAAGCTTGTTGAGATGATGCTTCATTTTAATGATTCGTTCTGCGTGAATCTGCACATCTGACGCTTGTCCTTCCGCGCCACCAAGCACTTGGTGGATCATGGTCTCTGCATTTGGCAAAATATGGCGTTTTCCTTTGGCGCCACACGCTAGCAAAGTTGCTCCCATACTGGCCGCCATTCCAATACAGATGGTAGATACATCAGATTTGATGTGATTCATGGTGTCATAGATCGCCATTCCAGCAGTCACAGATCCGCCCGGTGAGTTGATATACAACTTAATGTCCCGAGTGTTGTCTTGTGAATCCAGAAACAAAAGCTGCGCAATAATGGTATTAGCAACAGCGCTATCAATCTGGGTTCCCAAGAAAATGATTCTGTCCTTCAAAAGGCGAGAATAGATGTCGTACGCTCGTTCACCGCGATGAGTCTTTTCAATCACCGTAGGGATGAGGAGCTGAGATGTAATGTCGTTTTCAGTCATAGTATTTCTATCGTATCTGAGTTGCGAGGTTTAGCCAAGAGCTGGCGCAAATGCATTCCATGCATCCTCGCTGCTTTTGATTTGCCCTTCTTTTAGGGTAAATCCAGCAGCTTTTTTATGTCCGCCGCCGCCTAGCTTAACAGCCCAGGCAGACACGTCAACATCATCTTGTGTTGTCCGTAGCGAACCTTTAATCCCGCCACCTTCCATTTCTCTCATAACCAATACAGCCTTTCCTTCTCCTAGTGAGTTCAAAAAGTTTGAAAGCCCTTCAATTTCCTCATCATCAACACCGGCCTGCGCAATGTCATTACGAGTCACATAGGTGTACGCAATGTCATGTTCTTCATTGGTTCGCAAACGAGAAAGCATAGTTCCCCAAACACGCAAACCATTCACAGATTTGTTGCGGAAGGTTCGTTTAAGAATTTTATCAAACTGCGCACCACGCCTTAGCAACTCTGCAGCAACAGAAACACTTTCTGTTGTGGTGGCCTGGTTACTAAAGTTTCCAGTGTCAGTGATCAGACCAGTCAGCAAACAAGTTGCAGTAGGTTCGTCAATGTGAACACCGATCTCTGTGAAGTAGTGGTACAGCACCTCAGTGGTTGAGGACGCGTACGGCATCACATAGTTGAAGTCACCGTAGTTGGTGTTGGTGTAGTGATGGTCAACATTAATGATTACCGGCTTCTTGTCCATCCCGGCGATGATGTCTTTGATGCCGGCGTATTCCAAGTCTCCAGTATCAAACACACAGATGGTGTCAAAGTCGTGTTCATTGAAGATCTCCTGATCCCATGTCACTTTGTGCGCATCAGGCAAGAACAAAAACTCGGCAGAAACCGGAGTGGTACAAAATGGCATGTGGGCAGTGTTGATCTGATTCAAGTACTGCATAAACGCACACGCCGCAGACAAGGTGTCACCGTCCGGACGCGGATGCGAAACTAACAACACGTGCTTGGCACGGTTGTTCAAATGCTCATGAATTTTTGCTGCTGTTCTATGCATAACGGAGTACTATACAGGAAATCGGTAAATAGGTCAACAATCCGTGGTTAGTATAAAAAAGTCGAACCCACCGCGCGCCGGTTAAGGCGGGGTGGGTCGTGGCCAAGCAGCGCGTGGCGCTATTTGGCGGG
>CAYZOG010000033.1:1839-6907 GCA_964480225.1 uncultured Gammaproteobacteria bacterium
TAGTTCTCCACGGATTTGATCTCGTCATAGCTGACGCGGATCTGGCCGGCGGCGTCTGAACCGACGGGCACCTGGCGGTGTTCGGTGAAGAAGCCGTGGGTGTGATTGTCGTCTGCGCCATCCTTGTCGACGGTAAGCACCGCACCGTCATCCAGGTGGATCCGGTGAAGGCGGGGGAGCTGACTGACGCCGAGTGGGTATTCCTCACTCGCCACACTGTGATCCACGATGCTTCTGCGACGCACGCGCATCCTGACAGCTCCGTGGATCTGGTGGACGTCAGTAAAGTCCACCGTTGCCTCATCTTCATCATTGATGGTGTACGTGTACGTGATGTACCGCGATCCGTCGTTGAGTGTGATAAACGCGGTAGCCTGCTTGTCTGCGCTGCGACCAATCTGGTCTACCGCAGCCACAAATTCTTCTCGTTTCAACTCTCTCTCCAAAGAACGGTTTCATGGCGCGTATGCGCACATGGCCCAAAGGACATGTCATATTAGGTTGTTTTTAGTGATTTGTCAAGGATTGTGGCACGTTGGCCTTTGCTTCTACACCCAACCTCGTAGTACAATATCCACACAACTATGTATCTGGAAAAGCTGGAAATTCAGGGATTTAAGTCTTTTGCCAAAAAGACTGTTTTTGAGTTTATGCCGCCAAAAGCTGGTAATCGCGGGGTGACCGCGATTGTTGGGCCAAACGGAAGCGGAAAATCCAATGTTTCAGATGCAATTAGATGGGTGATGGGAGAGCAGTCGCTGAAGTTGATTCGTGGAAAAAAGAGCGCAGATGTGATTTTTGCTGGATCAGAGCAAAAGTCTCGGTTGGGGTTTGCTGAGGTGACACTGACACTGAACAATGAGGATGGCACAATCACTGTTCCAGATGGTGCAGATGATGGTGCAGATATTTTTGAGTATTCTCAGATTACTATTGCTCGTCGGATTTATCGTTCTGGCGAATCCAACTATCTGATCAATGGTCACACCGTAAGATTGGCTGATGTGCAGCTGTTGTTGGCTCGGGCGCATTTTGCGGAGAAGTCATACACTGTGATTGGACAGGGAATGATTGATCACATGCTCATGGCAACTCCAGCAGAGCGAAAGATCTTTTTTGATGAAGCTGTTGGAATTAAAGAGTTTCAGATTAAGCGACACAGAAGTGTATTGAAGTTGCACAGTACTCGTGAAAATCTTCATGAGACTAAGATGTTGCTGGCGGAGATTGAGCCGCGGTTGAGAAGTTTAACTCGACAAATTAAGCGATTGGAAAAGCGTGAAGTCGTAGAAGAGCAATTGCACACCGCGTATTTGGAGTACTACGGAAAGCAGTGGTTTGATATTGAAGATCAATATGTTGGTTTAACCAAACAACATGGTGAGGCTAAGCTGCAGATGGATGGACTGCAAAAGCAATATGATGAAGCGTTTGCGAGAATGCAGACCATGGAGGTTCAGGAAACCAAGTCTGATACGTATGCGCAGCTTCAGGCAGAATCTGAAAAGATTTATGCAAAACGCAGCAAGGTTAGAGAAGAGATTTTGCGATTGAAAAACGCGGTGGAGATGGCAAAGGTTAAGGCTGAGTCTCAGGCTAAGTGGACTCCGTTGCCACTTTCTAAGATCATCATGGAATTGGAAACTGTGAAAGAAGAGATTGCGGCCGCAGAAACTGCTGCAGAACTTACTGCGGTAAAGCGATTGGTAAAAGCATTGTCAAAGCGAGTACATGGATTGATTGGTCGGTTGCAAAAGCCGGCACCAGAACAACATCAGACTAGTTTTCATGATGAAAAAGCAGTTGCGCAAATTGAGGAAATGGAAAAGGTGCTGGTGATCCTTGAGACTGAGGCACGGGAGATTAAGCACAGAATGGACGGGTTCGCTAAAGAAGAAGAGAAAAAGAAGTCCGCGTTTTTTGCATTGCAGCGAGAATTGCAACAACACCAATCTGCGCTGCACACCGCTGAGCGCCGTCAGTCTGATTTGGCTGTTCAGCTGGCTCGTGTGGAAACTCGACGACAAACCATTTTGGAAGAGATTGATCGTGAGGTTCCGCAAAAGAGAATTGAGATTTTGAATCAGAATCCAGAAAAGCTTGGTCAGGTAAATGTGACTGAGTCGCAAACTGAAGTGTATCGATTGCGTCGTCAGCTGGAGTTGATTGGTGGAATTGATGAAGAGGTTGTTGCGGAGTATGAGCAAACCAAGGAGCGGTTTGAGTTTTTGGACACGCAAGTTACAGATTTGGATAAGGCCATCACATCAATTGAAAAAGCAATTAATGATCTGGATGAGCACATGACCAAGCAGCGCAAGGAAGGATTCCGCGCGATCAACAGGGAGTTCGATAGATACTTTAAGATGTTGTTTGGTGGTGGTAAGGCTGGGATTGAAGAGATTAAGGCGGAGAAAAAGCCGGCTAAGAAAAACAATGATGAGTTGGAGGATTTGGAAGATGTGGATGCACTTGAGGAAGAGCTTAATGATGCTGCAAAAGAGGAGTTGGCTGGGATTGATATTTACGCCAACCCGCCAGGAAAGAGAATCAATGACATTAATGTGCTGTCTGGTGGAGAAAGAGCAATGGCATCTGCGGCGTTGTTGTGTGCAATTTTGTCATTGAATCCGTCTCCATTTGTGGTGTTGGATGAGGTTGATGCGGCGCTTGATGAATCTAACTCTATTAGATTGGCTCAGATCATTGAAGAATTGGCAGAAAAAGCCCAATTTATCATCATTACGCACAACCGCGCGACCATGGAGGTGGCAGATGTGCTATATGGAATTACCATGGGAGATGACGGGGTTTCTGGCATGCTTTCTGTAAAATTAGAGGAGGCTAAGGCTCAGGCGGCAAGATAACCCGGCAGCTCTTGACTAATTTTGGGCAAAACGGTACACTACCGCCGTACTAAATTGACTATGTTGAAGTTTAAACTCGCTCGAGTAGGAAAAACCAAAGCACCAGAATATCGTATTGTGGTTGTTGAACATACCAAAGATCCATACGGAGACTTTGTGGAGAAGGTAGGAAACTACAATCCTCGCACAAGCCCATCAACTGTAACGTTGAAGACTGATCGTGTGGAATACTGGCTAAGCCAGGGTGTTCAGCCAACTGACACTGTACGAAACATTTTCATTGGTGAAGGGTTGATCAAAGAAGACAAGAAAGCTAAGGCTGTTGCATTGACTGACAAGCGTCGTGCAAAACTTGCTGAAAAGCAGGCTGAGGCAGAGGAAGCAAAGAAGGCGGCTGAAGAAGCTGCTAAGGAAGCTGAAGAAGCAGTAAAGGCTGAGGCTGAAGCTGCGGCAGCTGCTGAAGAAGCTCCTGCAGAAGAGGCTGCTCCTGAAGCGCCAGCTGAGGAAGCACCAGCGGAAGCTGAAGCTCCTGCAGAAGAGAAGACAGAAGAAGCTGCTGAGTAAATCAAATTGTGGGAAACGGACTCTTGCCAGAGTCCGTTTTTTGGTATACTGATTTTGCGAGCAGATGGGCTGGCACGTCAATGGCGGCGTGTTGCAGGAATTTCTACTCGTACGAAGACTCAACGCAGGTAGGTAAACCAGATCCACGGTCGTGAAATAAGAATCACTTTAGAGAGAGGGCTGTCGGTGATCCTGGTTTGAAAATCTGTGTGGGGGAGGCCCAAGCAAATGTCCATGCACCTTGGGAGGGGGTGTTTGTTCAAGAGAGGTGAGCTGAGCTTAACCTAACCCCTTCGTGTTCCTACCTCCCATCATCACTCGCCCAAGCGCAGGAAGCGTCTTGGGCCTTTTTTATCCCCAGAAAAATTTGCAATGAATTCTGTTTTGTTTGAGAATGGGCGCGACGCGCATTTTCGCGCGTTGTTACAACTGAGGAGAATTGTTCGTGCGACGAAACGTTTTTCAACTCGCGCTAATTGCGTCTTGCGTCTTGGTGTCTGCTCCGGCAGATGCGCGGGACGCAAGTCAGTGCAGTGACATTCTGTCCATGCCTGTCCACGACCTTCTGGAGCAAGAGGGGGAGGAGAAGGCGCTTTCCACTCTGGCGACCGGGATGTGCAAGAGCAGTAGTGCCCAGATGGGCGCCGGTGCGCACGTCGTGGTGAAGGGTGTCCCCATCAAACTCAACTACAACCAGCAGGAGCAGAAGGCGTTCTGTGAGGACGTGAACAAAAAGCAGTTCTCGTCTGCGTGGTCCCGCCTGATGACGCTGACGGTCAACGGTCCGGCACAAGCCAATGTGGTGAGTGCGTGGAGTCAGTGCATGTCAGAAAAGGGTCAGTACAAGAACATGGCCCCCATTACGTGGCGGCCGGCAGTGCCGACCATGGAGGTTGGGGATGAGATCCCTATTACGGTGCAGACTGCTCCTGGCGTCAACGCAAAGATCGGGTATGCGTTTGCCTCAGGCAACGTGAGCTGCCAGGTCACTGACGCCAAGTTCAAGAAGAAGTTCAAGATTACGCCAGGCGGCGCGGTCTTTAACTGTAAGCGGCTCAAGGGCGGAAGCGCGTTTGTCACTGTTCAGGTGAAGAACGCCGCGGGCAGAAAGGATGTTATGGGGGTGAGGACTCTCAGACTTCCGGATACTCCGACCGTGATCACAAGCTGTAGGATTCCTACGCCCGCTGACCTGACTGGCTCCACGACTCAGGGGCAGGTTTTGGCGACGAACCTCTTCTGCACGGGCTCTCCGCCCAAGAAGGACAAAGAACCAAAAGCAACTGTGGATCTTCACGGCCTCAGGGTGAAAATGAAGGTGCGTGAGCATGCTGGAGGTCACAATCATCATCTCCAGTTGCGGATGTGTGGTGAGACCATTGCCAACGTGCACCGCCCAGGTGGAGGAGACGGCCAGCCCGGAACCTACCGAACTCTCCCGCCAGTCTCTGGTGCTGTGAGGTGTCCGGTGAATGAGGACGGCAGTGTGCGGGTAAAGCTCAAAGTGCAAACTGCACAACAAGGCAACCTGGGCACGGTCCAGATCAAGCTGGAGGGTGGGAGTGTGACGGTCCGGCGCAACTACTAGGCCGGCTCGGCCACAACTAACAATCATGAGGATGCGGGCAAGCGGTTTG
>CAYZOG010000034.1:0-6781 GCA_964480225.1 uncultured Gammaproteobacteria bacterium
CGATCTCGGACAGAATGAATGAGATCGTTGAGTCTCATGTGGCGCTGCCGGAAGGGCGGTGCCTGTTCATGAAGGTTCGGCTGCCTGAGGGTGTGGTGAAGTTCCCGGAAACCTGGGTGCAACCGCTGATTCTGGCGGCGCAGGTGACCCGAGACAAACCGCCCGGCAACATCCTGGGGAACAGCTGGCTTGTTGTGCCCGCGGATATCGGTTCTCTGCAACTGGAAGGGATACCGTTCTCCATGCCCCGGGTGCTGGTGCAGTTGGGTGAAACCAACATAACCACTGGCACACCCTCAGCGTGGAAGGAGGTCACGCCGGCAGAAGTTGAAAACAACCTCGATGTGCTGGTAAGGCCTGACCTGGAAGGGCCAAGCATGCTGCACATCAAGGCAACGGGGGTGTCTGATGCACTTCCCGCGCTACTTCATCTCTTTACGGAGAGATGAGGCGGCAGTCCCATGAGCTGGAAAACACCAGGCTCTTGGAAGACGCTCGATCTCACGATCGGGCGTTCTTTTTATGGTATACTTTTACCATATGACACTTACAGAACTTCTATTTACAACCCCAACTCCAAGCATTACTCAAATCGTGCTTGTGATTCTGGGCGTCCTAGGAATGATCCTCATTACCTATGGAATTTTTCTTGAAAAAGAGCGCTTGCAGGATGCGGTATTCATGCTAGGTTCGCTATTTTTGGCAATCTATTCATACACCGCGGAGAACGCAATTTTCACTATTACGTTTGGTATCTTTTTCTTGGGTTCAGCCTGGGAATATTATCGAATCGTCACTGGAAAGCACCAGCACGTATGTTATCCATGTACAACTCCAGGAAAGAAAAAGTAAGCTATGCCGATTCATGATGACAAACTTCACAAGCTAGAGAAGAAGGCCAACGCGATTAGAAAAGATATTGTGACCATGTTGACGGAGGCGGGCTCTGGGCACTCTGCTGGTCCACTTGGGATGACAGATGTGTTTACTGCGTTGTATTTCCACGTGCTTAATCACAAATCAAAAAAGCCGTGGTGGGAAGATCGTGATCGTGTGATTTTGAGTAATGGTCATATTTGTCCGGTGTGGTATGCGACATTGGCGCATGCAGGATATTTTCCAAAAAAAGAACTTTCAACATTAAGAAAATTTGGGACACGACTTCAGGGACATCCGCATCGTCGTGGATTGCCCGGTGTAGAAAATGCTGCAGGTCCACTTGGACAGGGAACATCATTGGCAGTTGGAGTTGCGTTGGCCGGTCAGATGACTCGACAACGATATGAAACTTTTTTGTTGACCGGAGATGGTGAGTTGCAAGAAGGTCAGGTGTGGGAAGCATTTATGTTTGCTGGAAATAAGCCGCTGCACAACCTCACCGTGATTGTGGACCGTAACAATATTCAGATTGATGGGATGACTGAAGGTGTGATGCCACTAGAATCTTTGCGAGCAAAATTTGAGGCATTCAATTTTCATGTGATTGATGTTGATGGGCATAACATCAGGGCGGTGGTGGATGCATGTGATGAGGCTAAGGCGATTTATGAAAAACCAGTGGCGATTATTGCGCACACTATTCCAGGAAAGGGAGTGGAGTACATGGAGTGGGATCATGAGTGGCATGGAAAGCCGCCAAAGGCAGGTGATGAGGCCCGGGCAGCGTTGCGTTCTCTAAGAACACTCGGCGGGAAGTTGGATAATGACAACCAATAGTATGGTAAACAAGAACATGCATTTAAAAACAAATCTGTTTACCGAACCTTCTCAAGCAGCAACCCGCGACGGATACGGACATGGAGTGGTTGAGGCAGGAAAAGCGAATGATCGTGTTGCGGTATTGAGTTGTGACCTCACAGAATCAACTCGGTCACAGATGTTTAGAGAAGAATTTCCAGAGCGATTTATTGAGGTTGGTGTTGCAGAGCAAAACATGGCCGGGATTGCAGCAGGAATGGCGCAAGAAGGTTGGGTGCCGTTTATTGCAAGCTATGCAGTGTTTTCTCCTGGACGAAACTGGGATCAGATTAGAGTGTCTGTGTGTTACGCAGAAAACAATGTGAAAGTTGTTGGTGCGCATGCTGGGATTTCTGTTGGTCCGGACGGGGCAACACACCAAGCGTTAGAAGATATCGCAATTACTCGTGTGCTGCCAAACATGACTGTGCTTGTGCCGTGTGATGCAGAGGAAGCAAAGAAAGTTACACTTGCGGCTGCTGCGCATGATGGTCCGGTGTACATCAGATTGACTCGTGAAAAAACTCCAGAGATCACTACTGCAAAAACTCCGTTTGCAATTGGGAAAGCGCAGAACTTGATGAAGGGAACTGATGTGACTATTGTGGCTGCTGGGCCAGTGTTGTATGAAGCGTTGCTGGCAGCTAAGGAGCTAAACGCAAAGCACAAGATTTCTGCAGAGGTGATTAACAGTCCAAGTATTAAACCATTTGATGCAAGAACTGTTGTGGCATCTGCAAAGAAAACCGGAGCTGTGGTGACAGTTGAGGAGCACCAAATCACAGGTGGACTATTTGGTGTGGTGAGTGAAACATTGTCACAGAAAATGCCGGTACCAGTTGTGCCAGTGGGGATGCCAGATAGTTTTGGTGAGTCTGGTACTCCTGACGAACTTCTCACTAAGTACGGAATGAAAGCAAAACATATTGTTGCTGCAGTTAAGAAAGCAATCAAGAAAAAATAGTATGTACGACATTATTTCAATTGGAGACGCAACTATTGATACCGTTGTAACAATCAGTGATGCGTCACTTGCGTGTAAGCTTGATAAGACAAGTTGTTTGTTGCAGTTGCGATACGGGGACAAGTTGCCAGTGGATGCAATTGCGCAAAAAGTTGCTGGGAATGCAGCGAACAATGCGGTTGGGTGCGCGCGCATGGGAAAGAAAGCTGGGTTCTTCACAATCTTGGGAACTGACAACACCGGAACAATGATTGCAGAAGAGATGAAGGCTAATGGTGTTGATGATGCGCTGATTGGGTTCGACAAGAAAAACGGAACCAATGCATCTACAGTTGTGCATTATAAAGGTGATAGAACAATTTTGGTGTATCATGCGCCGCGTAAGTATAAGCTGCCGCGTCTGCCTAAAAGTGACTGGGTGTATTACACATCTGTTGGTGAAGGGCATGAGAAAATGAACAAGCAAGTGATTGCGCATGTGAAGAAGACTGGTGCAAAGCTTGGGTATAATCCTGGGACATATCAATTTTTGGCTGGGAAGAAGGAGGTGCAAGCGGTGTGTGCGGTGACGCATGTGTTGTTTGTGAATATTGAGGAAGCTGGAAGGATTGTTGGGAAGAAAAAAGATATTAAGGCGTATCATCGCGCGCTGCATAAGTTGGGTGTGAAGATCGTGGTGATTACTGATGGGCCAAATGGTTCTTTTGTATATGATGGGGAGACACATTGGCAGATGGGGATCTATAGCAATATTCCGGTAGTGGAGAGAACTGGGGCCGGGGATTCATTTGCGGTTGGGTTTATTACTTCTTTGATGGATGGGCGAGAAGTTCCAGAGGCAATGATGTATGGAAGTATGAACAGTAGTAGTGTGATCCAGGCGATTGGACCACAGGATGGATTGCTCACTAAGGCTGGGCAGAAGAAGTTTTTGCGAAAATGGGGTAAACTTCAGGCACAAGAATTCTAAAATTATGGCAGCAACATACGCATCGCTTTTGCAAAAGGCTCGTAAGGGTGGATATGCAATTGGAGGGTTTAACATTAATAACATGGAGATTGCGCAGGCGGTTGTTGAGGCTGCGCAGGAGTTGAAGTCTCCAGTGATCTTGCAGACCAGCGAAGGTGCGTTGGATTATGCAGGGGTGAATTATTTGGCGGCGATTGCGTGGACTGCAAATCACATTTCAGATGTTCCGGTATTGTTGCATTTGGATCATGGGAAGGATGTGGAGGTGGTGAAGTGGGTGATTAAGTCTGGGTTGTACAACAGCGTGATGTTTGATGGGTCGCATTTGCCGTTTAAAGAGAATGTTAAGGTGACTCGTCAGATTGTGAAGATGGCGCATAAACGTGGGATGCACGTTGAGGCAGAGCTTGGGCCAATTCCTGGGACAGAGGACAAGGTGAGTGTGAGTAATGCTGATGCGTTTTTCACAGATCCGGATCAAGCTGCTGAGTTCGTTAAGGCGACGGAGTGTGATTCATTAGCGGTGTCTGTTGGGACTGCGCATGGCGCTAATAAGGCTAAAGGAATTGCAGGTAAGATTGATATGGTTCGGCTTGGTGCAATTGCGGATATGGTTTCTGTGCCATTGGTGTTGCACGGCGCAAGTACAGTTGAGGCCGGGGCGGTGAAGAAGTTTAATGCTGGGTCTAAGGCGCTTGGTGGAAAAGGATTGAAAGATGCGCATGGAATTTCTTGGGCGCAGAAAAAGAAGGCGATCACTTTGGGAGTTTCTAAGGTAAACATTGATACAGATTTGCGCTTGGCGTTTGCGGCAGAGTTGCACAAGACAGTGAAACAAAAGCCAAATGAGTTTGATCCGCGGAAGATGCTTGGGCCAACTCGTGCGGCAATGAAAAAAGTGGTAGCAAAAGCAATCACACAAATGGGTTCTAAGGGGAAAGCGTAGATGTTTTTTAGAAAAAAGGGAGACAGAAATTATCAAAAGAGCAACCGCTATACTGCGGTTGCCTTTGATTTGAATAAAGAGGTGTGCCGATTGGCGGAAAAGATTATGAAATCCAAGAGCGCGACAAAGCGTCAGTCGTTGAGTGATGAGCTGTGTGATGCGCTTAATGATTTGGCGGAGATTGATATTTGTACGGTGAAGGTGAGTGACACAAAGCAGTATCATAAGCGTTCTGGAGGGAGAGTGGTGATGAAGCAATACGGATACTACAAGCCAAAGCAAAAGTATATTTATATTCAGAATCGGACAGCGGTGCGTGGGCAGATTTTGGCGCCAAAAACATTTTTAAACACGTTGCTGCACGAGTGGATGCATCATTATGATCATTGTGCGCTGGGCTTGAACTCTGTGCACACCAGTGGGTTTTATCAGCGGCTTGGAAATTTACAACGGGGATTACTTGGGGAAGGGTAGTGGGTTTGCTGGGAAAAGGATTTAGCGATACCATACGATAATCTAAACCTGTGGAGGTTGAAATGAATCGTGTGGTTTTTTGTTTGCTGGTGCTGGTGTTGGGGTGTGAGTATTCTCCAGCCGGAAGCAAGCTGCTTTCAGACATTGGAGATGTGGCCGAGCCCTCTCAGGAGAGCACTTCAGAAGAGGTGTTCTCTGGGTGTGAGAGTGAGGAAGCTTTGCGGTTTTCTCAAAGCCTTCCGCCTGTGGGAGAGTGCTGGTCTTTGGACCTGGGCGCGCACCCGGAGGAGGAAGTTCTGGCGATTGCAGAGTATGGCGTTGGCGGATTTGTGGTTGCAGCAACTCAGTACATAGCAACTGCGTATGGTGACCACCTGGATGCGCGGATGCTGAGAGTTGGTGAAGATGGTGCAGTGCAGTGGGATTATGTCTACGGATGGGTTGGTGATGACATCATGGAAGATGTTGTTATTGATGTTGATGGAAACACGTACTGCATTGGCCACACCACATCCTCTGGCTCTGGAGAAGAAGACGGGTGGATTATGTACCTGGATCAGGGTGGAGAGTTGATTTGGGAAGAAGACTACGGTACCGCAGGTTCTGACGAATTCATTGCCGCGGTTCAGCTGCTCAATGGAGAGTTGATTGTAGTTGGAACGCAAGAACAAGATGACGGCCCAGAGACATGGCTTACAAAACTCTCCCCAGACGGGGAGGTGTTGTTTGATGTGGTTGTTCCAGACACCGGCATGACAGAGATTAGCGATGTTGTGCTCCGGCCGGATGGAAATTTGGTCGGGGTCGGTACAACTCATGAGCCTGATGTCAGCACAGTGGTGTTTGGATTCACGCCGTACGGAAAAGTTTTGTGGAAGCAGAATCACCAAGCGTTGTACGCCCAGCGCGGCGCCGGCGTAGTGTCCTTTGCTGATAGCACATTGGCAGTGGTTGGACACGGAAAGCAGTTGCTGAGTACTTCCGCGATCCCGTATGTGTTGCGGACTGGTCACAGCGGACAGTTTTTTGCGCAAAACATTTTAGGCGGCGGACTTGGTTCAGTTGTGACGCACGTCGCGCCGGATGGTATGGACCGATTGTTGCTGGCCGGAGAGACTTCTGGAAACAAAATGTGGATCTCAAGTGTAAACAGAGACGGGAGTATGAACTGGCAGCGTTCTATTGGGGAGACGGGGAGTCGCGCTAATACAGTGCAGAGAAGTCTTGACGGCGGGGTGGTTGTGGCTGGAAAAGGCGGGATACACCATCTCCAACACAACGGCCTTCCATGTAACTAACTAAATGCGCCCTGCAGGGCAGGGCGCATTATTTACTTTGCTTTTCTAATTTTCATCAATTCAGCTTTTTGTGGTTTGTTTAGTTTTTCTGTTGCAGCGTACCACCCAGCTGGAGCAATATCTTTTGCGTGTTTGGTGAGGAACTTCCATGTTTCTCCTGGATACGCATGACCAGCTTCTCTTAAGCACCAGCCAACTGCTTTCTGCACATAGAAATGATTATCATGCAGAAGGTTTTTAATGAGAGGAAAGATTTTGGTTTTAGGAAGAACAAGCCGATGTGGGCGATAGTACAGGAATAGAGAAATTAAGGACTGTCGACGCTCCCATGGATTCTTGGAAGAGTTCCATTTTTTGAGTTCTGGGTAAATCTCCTTTGGAAAATTGTTAAG
>CAYZOG010000035.1:0-1984 GCA_964480225.1 uncultured Gammaproteobacteria bacterium
TTGCTGATACAGCGCTTCATACTGCGCAATCATTTGTTTTACATCACAAAATTGCTGAGCATACACTCTTGCCTGCTGTCCCATTGCCTGCGCTTCTGTAGGATGCTCAATAATATATCCAATTGCCTGCGCTAATGCATCTGGAGATTCTGGATCAACCAATTGTCCTGTAATGGTGTGTTGAATCAATTCTGGAATTCCACCAATTCCTGTGGCCACAATTGGTTTTGCTGCGGCCATTGCCTCCATAATCACCAATCCCAACCCTTCCCATCGAGATGCCAAAATAAACACATCATGCTCTTCCATCACCCCTGGAACATCTTCTGTAGTTCCAAAAAACTGAACTTTTTTCTCAAGCCCCAACAACCGTACACGATCTTCCAAGTCAGAAAGCAACGACCCTCCACCAACAATAGTCAGTGTCCAGTTTTTATCTCTAATCTGAGACAGCGCATCAAGCAGGACATCAAACCCTTTTTGTTCTTCTAGCCGTCCGATACTTAACAATCGCACTGGCTGTTCTTCTGGCCAAGATGGCACATCACAATCCAAAAATGAGTCTAATGCAATTCCGTTTTTGATCACCACTAACTTCTCTGGCGAAATCCCTTCAACGCGATGCGCATACTCTGCAACTGCTTGTGAAATTGCAATAATTTTTGTTGAGATTTTTCCAACCACTCGCTTTAGTTGATGTCTAAACCAAGACTCGTCATACCAGGTATTGTGCTCTGTAGACACAATCACTGGCACACCAGCAAACTTTGCCGCAAGCTTTCCCCAAATATCTGCACCAAACAAATGCGTATGCACTACGTCAGGTTTTTCATCTCTAAAGAATCGCCAAAGCTTGGTAAGCACATCAAATCCGTAATCACCTTTTCTGTGTAGTTGAACATACCTAACCCCAGCATCAACAACATGATGCTCAAATGCACCACCACTAATCACCGTCACCACAATAACCTCAGTTGCCTCACGATTATGATACTTAGCAATATCAGCAATAAGCCGCTCTGCCCCACCAAACCGCAACGTTGGAATAACGTGAATTATTTTTGTTTTCTTGGTTTTTTCCATACAAGTTGTGTGCCAACAAGTAGCAATCCTATTGGAAGCCACATCTTAGCGTTGTAATACGATGTATTCAAGAGTTGGTACACCATTGCACCAACCACAGTCACAAACAGTGCACCCAGCAATGCATAATCGTTTGGGTGCTTTTTATGCACATGCTTCATGGCTGCATAGCTCATTCCCAGTACTGCCATCAGTAACGCAAGCCATGTGATCAATCCTAACGAACCATTCTCAGCAATTACTTTTTGAATCATGCCATGCGCATCAAGTGGGTCACCATATTCAATCACAAAAATTCTAGTATCACCCACCAATGGAATAAAACTTCCAGGACCATTTCCCACAATTGGACTTGCTTTAAAGTGCTCCCAGGCAATCATTGTGAGATCCCAACGCGTACTGGTTGATCCAGCAACCAACTGACTAGAACTAATTGCAGCCATGTACCCAATTACCGGAAGCAAAACAATCAAACTCAACATGGCCAGTTTTTTGATTGGTTTTGCAAATGTGACTTTCTTGAGCTCATCTTTGTACAGCCACATTCCAACCAATAACTCTACCCCCAACACAATCCATGCTGTTCTAGCGAATGTAAGCAACGCGATCATTGCAATAAGTACGTTTGCTAAAAACAACCATCGTCGTTTTTGCGCAGATCGTGTGGTGTGCAGCAAATACACACCAATTGGAACCATTAACACCAAAACCTCTGCTAGCAGG
Source organism: uncultured Gammaproteobacteria bacterium (assembly GCA_964480225.1). GTDB lineage: Bacteria > Patescibacteriota > Patescibacteriia > Magasanikbacterales > JBBTQS01 > CAYZOG01. The sequence goes on from CAYZOG010000035.1 coordinate 1,807, forward strand.
TTGTGATTATATCCAAGTGGTGCAATCCCACCAATGGCAAATGGCGTTGCGCGTTGCCACAATCCACCAAATGGTCCCACCACAAAAAATGATAAGAACCCAATGACTGCAGCAATCACTCCAGCGCTATAAAACACTTTCAAGTTTTGCACGAGTTGGGTTTTGGTTCTGATCAGAA
>CAYZOG010000035.1:2084-6754 GCA_964480225.1 uncultured Gammaproteobacteria bacterium
GCGCTATAAAACACTTTCAAGTTTTGCACGAGTTGGGTTTTGGTTCTGATCAGAAGGTTCGGGAGGATCACAAACATGAGATACATGAAAATGATTGGGCGCAAAATAAACTTAACTCCTTGGAAAAATGTTGCCGCATCTGTTGCGGTTAGTGACAGTAATTGCGCAATCACAAACGCGATAAAGAACCCAACCAATGGGAATGGGCTGACTTTTGGTTTTTCAACTCGCGGAAGTTGGACCAGGATTCTGAGAATAACTGCACCAAGTAGAACTAACGCAAAGAAATCCCCCAGTGGCGCGTCAATTAATGAGAGATATGGTACGCCGCGTGACCAGTCATAGCGTGCAAAGTCCACAATTAGCCCGGTGAACGGCGCAAAAAAGACCATGAGCAGCAGGCCGATGTCTGTTCTGTAGGCAAAAAATGCCATTGCAGCTGCGACTACAAATGCAATGAGTGGAAGCCATCCTGAGAATAATGTGACCATTCCTACCACCGCTCCAATCGCTAAGATAAACCAAAAGAGGCTATGGTGATTTTCACCATGCACAAGCACCACATCTTTGAGATCTTGCGCTGCAGTAAGATGTGGATTTGGATCAGCTGTCTTAATGACTCTAGCCATGGAATTGTGAACTAATTATAGCAAATTTTGCGCGCTTCTGAAATGAAAAAACCCACAGCGTTTTGTGGGTAAATCTCGTAAAAAAGGAAACCCGACTCAACGCGTTAGCGGAGTCGGGCTTAACAGGTAGGTTACGAGAGATTACGTGCAGCTCCAGTTCTGACCGTTGGCGCCGTTGGGCACCAGGACGCAGTCGAGCACCTTGCCGGTGTTCGTGTCCGTGATGATCATGTACTGGATGGGCGTCGGCCCCCACTTCATGTCCGTGGGGTAGTACTGGTTCTCGACGTTAGGGCCGAGCTCCGTCTTGTACTCGAGCCAGACCTCCGCGCCGATGTTGGCGGGTGCCTGGAACTCACCGAGGATGATCAGCCCGAGGTCGATGTTCTGACCCCAGTTGATCAAGTTGCCCGTGCTGCCCGTACCGTTGACGTCCTTGGGACCGTTGTCCTCGCACTCGATGAGCGAGGAGATCCACTTAGTGCCATTCCAGTACGGCTCGATCTGATCGCATCCGACCCCCCAGTAGCCATAGAAGCTGGCCGTGTAGAAGGGGGTGTCAGCGCAGATCTCGACCTCGTAGGTGTGAAGGTTGGACACCGGCGGGTTGGTGCAGATCCCGTTGGACGGGTTGCACTGCTGGCCGGCGTTGCACTTGGCGGTGTGGAGGCAGGTGTTCCCACTGCAGGTGTCGGTCGTGCAGGCGTTACCGTCGTCGCAGTGGACGTCCTGGTAGCACTCGAGCTCGGGCTTACAGACGTTGCCGTCCGTGAAGTCACAGAACTCGCCAACGCCGCAATCGGCGTTGCTGTAGCACTGGAACGGGGGCTTGCAGACCAGGTCTTCGCAGACCTGACCGGCGTTGCAGTCCTCGTTCTTGAGACACTCGAAGCATGAACCCGTGGACTCCAGGCAGATCCCGTTGTTGGGACAAACCTTGGTGGTGCCGGTGCAAGTCCCACCGACGTAGACGTCGTTGAGCGTGCAGAAGTTACCGTCGTCGCACGGGGTCCCATCCGTGGGCCCCGGGTCGATGCAGCTTCCTCCCTGACAGGTCGCCCCGCCAGCGCAACCACCGCAGCTTCCGCCGCAGCCATCCGCACCGCAGACCTTGCCGGAGCAGTCCGGCGTGCAGGTCGGCGGGATCACGGTGTGCTTGCAGACGTTGCCGCTGCAGGTGTCGCTCGTGTTGGAGTTTCCGTCGTCGCACTGGCTGTCGCTCGTGCAGCATCCGGAGATGCTGACGAAGGTGCAGCCCAGCGTTGGCGAGCAGTTGTCCAACGTGCACGGGTTACCATCGTTGCAGTCGGTGGCCTGGCCGTTGCCGCAAAGGGCGTTGGCGCACTGTTCACCGATGGTGCACTCGTTGGTATCGTCACACGGAAGGGCGTTCGCGGTGAACGTGCAGCCGGTGTTCTCGTTGCAGCCGTCCGTGGTGCAGGGGTTGCCGTCGGTGCACTGCACCGCGACTCCACCCTGACACTCATCGTTCAACCACGTCTCACCAGTGCTACACGCGTTGCCGTCGTCACACGACGAACCGTTCTCATGCGTGAGGGGCTCGTCGAGGCACTGCCCAGCAGAGCAGTACTCGCCGGACGGGCAATTGCCGCAGCTTCCGCCGAGGCCGTTCGCGCCGCACTCTTTACCGTCACACGCCGTGTACACACACGTACCATCCTGGCACGTGTGACCCGCGTTGCACGTGACCCCCTCACAGGGGTCGTTGGCCACGCAGACGCCGTTCTGGCAGGACTCATTGGTCCCGCACACAACGCCGTAGCACGGATCGGTGTTGGTGTCCGGCTGAGACACATCCGCCGGAGCGGACTCCTTCGGGCGCGTCTCCAACGCGCACCCGACGGTCAAAAGGTTGACGAAAAGGGTAAGCGCGATGAGGGTCGCGTTTTTCATGGCTTCCTCCCTAGGAAACTGGTAGGGGTCGTTATTCAGCACCTTGCCGAAATCACTTCCCCAGAATCGTAATCTCTCAATTGGAATGTTCGAGCTGAAACTCTTTAACTTTCCAGCCGATGGAGACACAGCAAGCTGTACTCCCATCGAACGAAAAGCGTGCATACTATAATCGTCCGGCTCAAGGTGCATTATTGAAGGAGGGCACAATAATGAACCGAACCGAACGGTTACAACACACACGCTATTCCTCCTTAACGTATATTTGGTTGTAATTGCCATCTCTCAATGACGTAGTAATCTATCATATTTGACCCATTTTGTCAAGAGCCGAACCTTGATACTTAGCTAAAATAGGCTAAATTCGCTAATTTAAGTAAAAGAAAAGAGAGTGAAACCGTTGTGATTTCACTCCCCAATCGTTGGAAAGTTCAGTCTAGCCGCAGGACGCGGTAACCGGCGCCCAGGACGGGCGACTTAGTAGGTGATGTCGTAGATCACGAACCCCGCCGGAATCCAGCCCGCGTTGACACGGGAACCGCCCACATCAATGGACGTCTCGATCCCACAAGCGGAGCCCCAGACACCGTGCATGGCACCAGAGAGGCCGTCACGACCAGAGCGGTACATCAGACCCCCGCAGACACCGATCTGCGCCTCGTCACCTTTGGTGAGGTTGCGAGAGCCCAGGCTACCAACGTTCAGGTCGACGGTGAAGGCCAGGTTCTTCAGGAACCAGGCTTCCATGCCAAACAGCCCGTTGATTGCGTGGGTGAGATCCGTGTCCAGATCGATGGCGTTCTCTCTGGCCTGCTCCGGGAAGAAACTGTACTGGCCGATGGCGTGAACGCGGAAGACCTTGTTGGGCGTAACCGCCAGACTCACACCAAACGCGAACCCGGCGCCGACCAGATCGTTACTGACCGAGAGGCCGGCGCCGATCTTGAAGTGCACCCACTCGCGCCAGGCGGCGTAGACCGCCTTGGTCTTGGTCTTGACCCTCGTGACGTCACCCTTGATGCCTGCGACGTCCCGCTTGAGCCGCTCGATCTCACGACCTTGCTTCTCAAGCGTGCTCTCCACCTTGGTCACTCGCGCGCCCAAGGCTTTGAACTTGGACGCGAAGTGGCTCTGGAGCGCGGCGTTGGTCAGGCCAAGGTCCCAGACTTCCACAAAGCGGAAGCCTTTGGGGAGGGTCAGCACACCAGGAAGCTCCCGGAAGTCCACGATCTTCTGATCTCGCAACATCGCCGAAACGCGCTTCACGCGCATATCAGCGAGCTCCGAGTTGCAGGACTCGTGGGTCTTGCCGTAGGAACCACACCGGTGAGCATCCGCCGTGCCGTGCAGGCCGATGAGTCGACCTTGCTTGGCCAACTTCACCGCCTCTGCGATCACGAGGTGACCCTCATCGCTGATCTCACCCTTGAACTTCCCGATCCCAAACGGAACCGTTCCGATCAGGCGAGGCTGCAGCTCGTCCGGAAGCGTAACCGCGCCAAGTGCCTTGGCCGCAGCTCTGCCGTAGGGCAACGCTCGGATTGCTCCGACCGGCCCACCCGCACGCATGGATCGCTCCATGATCTGCAGTCGCTTGTGCGCCTTGTCCAGCTGCGCCGCCAGTTGCGTGTTGGCCCTGCCGGTTTTCACCAACTGAGCCTTCATCGCCCTGTTCTTGGCGTTGAGAGCCGTGACCAGCGCGAGGGCATCTTTCAGCTCCTCGTTCTTGGTCTTCAGGACCGTACGCAGCTTGGCCGCGTTGGCACCACCCTGAATCAGACGCCGGCGCTCTTCCTCCAGAAGCGCGATCTTGTTGTTGAGCGCATCGATCAGGCTGTGAGCACGCTGGAGCTCAACGAGCTCCTGCTCCAGCGCCGGATCGAGAGGCTTCTCCGCAGCCGAAGCCACGGAAGTGCTGAGCAACATGATCGCACACAGCGCGAACTTCCAGTAAGTCTTCATGGGAACCTCCAGTGCCCTCCCGGGCGAAAAATGCCCCAAGGGCGGGTTTGAAAACGGATCTGACTGTCTAACGTGAATGTTCAGGCTTTTCTCATCCTCCTTAGAGAACAGATTGCCACTCCTTTGCCAGCAAACTGGCAAAAAAGTCGCATTCCGGGCTCTATA
>CAYZOG010000036.1:0-5321 GCA_964480225.1 uncultured Gammaproteobacteria bacterium
GCAAAAACATTTATTGCGCGCTTGCAGGAGAAGATGCAGGAGATTGGAGTTGGGGAGATTGCAAGTATGTCTGGGCGATATTGGGCAATGGATCGTGACAATCGTTGGGATAGAATTGAAGCAGCATACAACACCGTGGCGCTTGGAAAGTCTGATGCGACTGCAGAAGATGCGGTGAAGGCGATTGAGGAGTCATATGCTAAGGAAGTATATGATGAAGAATTCCCACCTACCGTAATTGTAAAAGGTGGTAAGCCGGTGGCGACCATTGAGAAAAATGACGCGGTGATCTTTGCGAACTTTCGGCCAGATCGTGCTCGGCAATTAACTAAGGCATTTGTGGTGCCGGAGTTTTCAGAGTTTTCTAGAGAAAAAATTAAGGGATTGTACTTTGTGACCATGGCAGAGTATGAGAAGGGCTTGCCAGTTGAGGTGGTCTTCCCGCCAGAGGTGATTGTGAACAGTTTGGCAGAGGTGTTGAGTAAGGCTGGGAAGAAACAGTTTCACATTGCGGAGACAGAAAAGTACGCGCACGTTACATTCTTCTTGAACGGGACGGTTGAAGAACCGTTTGGGGGTGAGGATAGAAAAATTGTGCCATCTCCAAAAGTTGATTCCTATGCTAAGGCGCCAGAGATGTCTGTGAAGGCGATTACCAAAGAGACGATTGCGGCAATTGAGTCTGGGAAGTATGACTTTATTGTTATGAACTATGCCAACGCAGACATGGTTGGGCATACTGGTGACATGGCAGCGACAATCAAGGGTGTAGAAACTATTGATACTGCGTTTGGAAAGATTGTTGATGTGACTTTGGCTCAAGGTGGGGCAGTGGTGATGACCGCAGATCATGGAAATGGAGAAGAGCTTACTAACGTGCAAACTGGAGAGATGGATAAAGAACACAGTACTAATCCTGTTCCGCTTTTGGTTATTGGAAAGCAGTGGGAAGGGGTGAGTGGTCCATCAGGAGATGTGATTGAAGGTGATTTGAGTGTGACTCCACCAGTTGGAATTTTGGCGGATGTGGCACCAACGGTGTTGAAAATCATGGGAGTAGAGCAACCACCAGAAATGAATGGTCGTCCGTTGATTTAGTATGGTGAAGACAATTCACAACTGGGTAATGCAATATGAGTGGCGCCAGACCGTGACAATTTTTTTGGCAAAGTGGGCGCTTCCAATCATCGCAACTCTTGCGGTGATTTTGCGTTATGATGAGCTTGGGTTTGTGTCTGCGCTGACACTGGTGATGGTGGGATTAGGTGTATGGTCACTGAATCAGGTGATTGGATTGCTGGTAAATCAGCCTCGACCATTTGTGACACACAAAACCATCCAGGCATTGTTCCCGCCAAGTATGAGTTGGAAGAGTTTTCCGTCAGATCATGCAGCACTTGCGGCAGTGGCAGCATTTGGGGTATGGTCATTGTATCCTGTTCTTGGTTGGATTTTCCTTGTATTTGCGGTGTTGATTGGCTTGAGCCGAGTGGGAGCAGGATTGCATTTTACTAAAGATATTATTGGAGGATTGGCAATTGGCTGGCTGTTAAGTTGGGCAACCAATCTATTCTAGAGTATGAAAATCGTCATTCGTGCAGGTGGTCATGGCACTCGGCTGTGGCCACTTTCTCGTAAGAGAAAACCAAAACAATTTCATGCAATTCTTGGTGAGAAAACCATGTTGCGTATGACCTTTGAGCGCGTGCTTCCGTTGGTGGAGCAGGCAAGTGATATTTTTATTTCTTGTAATCAGGAATATGTGGAGGCGTTGGCAGAATATGTTCCTGAGGTGCCAAGTTCAAACTATATTGTCGAGCCTGAAGCGCGTAATACCGGTGCGGCCATTGCGCTAGAGACTGCGTACCTTGCTGCAGCTGGTGTGAGTGATGATGAGATGGTGGCGACTATTCCTTCAGATGATCACATTTCTAAACCACAAGCGTTTAGAGAAATGATTCAGGATATTGAAGTGTTTTTGAAAAGCCATAGCGAGTATGTGGTGGCGCCGGCAGTGGTTCCTGGAATTCCAAGTGATGGGTACAGCTACCTTCGGCCAGGGAAGCAGGTTGATTCTGTGCACTCATATGCGTTTACATTGGTTGGTGAGTGGGTAGAAAAACCTTCGCAAGTGGAAAGTAGAGAAATGTTGCGCAGTGGAAATTACTACGCCCATGTTGGAATGTATTTTTGGCAACTTGGAACAGCACAGAAAATGTTCAAGCAGCATCAGGCTGAAGGATTTGCTGCGGCCCAGGCAACAGTGGAAGCAATGCAGGCAAATAACCCTGCAGATGTGCAGGCTGCGTACAGTGCAATTGAAAAAGATTCTATTGAGCACTACTTGATTGGTCATGTGACAGAAGTGGCCATGGTGGTGGATGAAGAAATGGGATGGAGTGATGTTGGAAAGTGGCAGATTGTGAAGCATTTGTTGGAGAGTAATGACGCTGGAAATGTGCACCGTGGGAAAGTGGTTGCGCATGAGGCAAGTGGAAACTTGGTTATTGGTTCTGAAGATAAAATGATTGCTGTGCTTGGGATGGATGACGTGATTGTGGTTGATACTGATGACGCGCTTTTGGTGTGTCCTGCAGAAAAGAGTGGGGAGTTGAAGGCGCTACTTAAGCACGTGGCAGATATTGAAGACGGAAGACATCTATAAATATGAAGAAAGGAATTCTATCATTGGTAGTTCTATTTTTGGTCTGGTACGCGTTTACTGTTTTTGACCGAATCTATTGGAACGACGGGGAAGGAGAGGTTGCAGTAACCGTAGAGTCTGGCTCAACACTTGCAACGGTGACCGGACAGTTAGTTGCGTTAGAGGCACTGGACGCAGGTGATGCGTGGTTGTTTGAACTGTACGCAAAAGTTTCTGGAAAAGATCGTGGGATCAAGGCTGGGGATTTTGTGGTGACTAAGGGTGCTTCTGCATCTAGTATTTTGCAAACATTGGCCTACGCTGCAAGCGCAGAAAAAACACTCACGTTTTTGGAAGGCTGGGACCTAAGAGATATTGCCGGCTACTTGGTAGCGCAAGGTGTGGCACAAACAGAAGAAGAGGTGTATGAGGTTACTGGATACCCTGGGCAGGTGCGTGCGCCAAAAGTTGGTGTAGATCCAATTCCAGAGTTTGCATCAAAGCCAAATAAAGTAAGTTTGGAAGGATACCTGTATCCAGAAACTTATCGAGTGTTTGAAAACGCAACACTTGATGATGTTGTGAAGACATTACTGACGCAGTTCACAAAAGAGGTGTCTACAATTTTACCTTCAGGTGCAACACAGCAAGATTATTACAACGGGCATTCATTTTATGAGGTGTTGACTGTAGCATCGATTTTGGAAAATGAGGTTCGAACCACAAAAGATAGAAGAATGGTTGCGGATTTGGTGTGGAGAAGAATGGAGGCAGACTGGCCATTACAAATGGACTCTACAGTAAACTACATCACTGGGAAAAGTGATCCGTCAGTGCGGCTGGATGATTTGGTTGTGGAATCACCGTACAACACCTATCAGCAGACTGGATTGCCATACGGTCCAATCAACAACCCAAGTCTAGATGCAATTGAAGCGGCAATCAATCCAACGCCAAACGAATTTTGGTTCTTCCTTACTTCACCAGACGGAACAGTGCACTACGGAAGAACATTAGATGAGCACGCTGCTAACAGAAAATTTTTATGAGCACGCCAGTATATAGCGCAATTATTGAGAAGCTTGACAGTCTAGGGTTGGAATATCATCTAGAGCATCATGAGCCTACGTACACATCAGAAGATTCTTCACGAATCAGAGGGACAACAATGGATATGGGTGCAAAGGCGTTGTTAGTAAAAGTGGGGAAGGAGTTTAGATTGTTTGTAATGAGTGCGTCGTTGCAATTGGATACTAAGAAGGTTCGGGCTTATTTTTCTGAAAAGAAAATTAGATTTGCGACCAAAGATGAGATGATGGAAATGACTGGGCTTGTCCCAGGTTCAATGCCTCCGTTTGGTGAACCTATTTTGCCGTTTACACTTTTTATTGATCCATCAATTACCAAACAGGATCAGGTGAGTTTTAATGTCGGGTCACTTACAGATTCCATTACCATGAAATGTCAGGACTGGCTTGCGGCTGCAGGTGGAGAAGTGGTGGATGTTACAAAATCATGAATACTTCAGACTTTGATTACAATCTTCCAAAAGAGTTTATCGCCCAGCGATCAGTGGAGCCGCGAGATCACAGTAAGTTGATGGTGGTGAGTCGTACGGATTGCACTCGGCAGATAAAGCAGTTTTTTGATATTGGAGAGTTTTTGCGCCCAGGAGATTTGTTGGTGCGTAATGTAACTAAAGCGTTTAAAGCGAGATTGTTTGGAACAACATCAACTGGTGTTGAAGTTGAAGTATTTTTGTTGAACCCGTTGGATGATTCTGGGTTGTGGAAAGCGCTTGGGCGACCAGGAAGAAAGATTGCAATTGGTGACGTCGTAACATTTTCTGAGAACTTCTCTGGGGAGGTGATTGCAAAAGAGGACGGTGCATTGCACATTAAGTTTGATGGTTCTGCAGATGAGGTGATGGCAAGTGCAAACACAGTTGGGCACATTCCAATTCCGCCGTATGTAGATGAAGAGCCAGATGACATTACAAAATACCAAACGGTGTACGCCAAAACAGAAGGGTCTGTTGCGGCACCAACCGCAGGATTTCATTTTACTGACGAGCTCATTGCGCAGCTTAAGGAAAGCGGAGTTGGTTTTGCAGACGTAACACTCCATGTTGGGCTTGGAACATTTGCGCCAATGAAAACAGAAACGCTAGATGAGCACACCATGCATGCGGAATATGTGGAGCTCACACAAGAAACAATTGATCGTATTGCGCAGACCAAAGCCAATGGTGGGCGAGTCATTGCGGTCGGCACTACGACGGTTCGGACGCTTGAGGGAGTGGCAAAATTATTTGACGGACAACTCCAAGAACACGCAGGTGATGTGAATTTATTTATTCAGCCTGGGTTTGAATTTAAGGTGATTGATGGGTTGATCACAAACTTTCACTTACCAAAAAGCACACTGCTGGTGCTGGTCAGTGCGCTTGCTGGGCGAGAGTGTATTTTGCAGGCTTATGAGGAGGCCAAGCAAAACGATTTTAGATTTTATAGTTTTGGCGACGCGATGTTGCTTATTTAACTTTTTGAGAAAAGTTGATCACGTCCTTGATAGATCCGTTGGCAATGTAGTAGATGCTGTTGTCCTCTGCGAGTAGGGCAGTAGAGCGCATTGAGATCTTCACGACCTTTCCTTCAAACGTTCCAATCTTCACATT
>CAYZOG010000036.1:5421-6718 GCA_964480225.1 uncultured Gammaproteobacteria bacterium
GCAATCCAAATTAGTTCTACAGCGTTGGTCAGTACAAAAGAAATAAATGTGTCTACTAGATTCATATTATTGTGTTAGCTTGAGATATGATTCAAATGCTCCGTGTAGGTTTTGAATAAGATTGTAGTTTTTAAATTCAGCTGGGTCAATCCATGTATATTCATCATGGTCTTCGCTCAGAGTCACGTCAGGGGTATTGGCATGGCACACAAAAAACGTTCCAATAATTTGCCATTGCTCATCTCTCACCACGGGGCGCCACTCGCCAACGTGGAACGGTCTTCCTAATTCAACATCAAGTCCAGTTTCTTCTTTGATCTCTCTAAGTAAGGATTCTGCAAAATGTTCTCCAGGGTTTACTCTTCCGCCAACCACATCGTACCGTCCTGAGTTTGCCCCATCCTTATACTGTGTTGATTCCTTGAGGATTAAAATTTTTCCGTCATGAACCACAAATGCTTTTGTGGCACAAAACAATTTATCTACGTTCATAGACCCCATTCTTTTTTAAGTGCCATAAAGTTGTCTTCTGCAATAGCTTGCCGAATCTCCCTCATCACGCCAAGCATAAAGTGAATGTTATGAATGCTGGCCAAGCGTGGTCCAAGAATTTCTCCTGCTGCAAACAGGTGGTGCAAGTACGCACGAGTATGATTCTGACAGGTGTAACAATCACAGTTCTCATCAATTGGTGATGTGTCTTTGGTAAACTGTGCGTTAGTAACGTTAATGCGGAATTTTTTGTCTGGCCCAGCTGCCTTGTTGTACAGCGCACCATTGCGCGCAATTCTAGTTGGTGCCACACAATCAAACATGTCCACGCCGCGCTCTACAACATCAAACAAGTCAGAAGGAGAGAATCCAACACCCATGGTGTATCGAGGTTTGTTTTTTGGAATGTGAGGTTCAATCAGCTCAAGTGTTTTCTTGGTGGCATCCATGTTGTACCCGATTGACTCTCCACCAATCGCAATACCATCAAAGTCTTGCTCGCAAATAAATTTTGTTGACTCTAGTCTAAGCTCGTCATGATTGGCTCCTTGGATAATTCCAAACAAAAATTGTTGATGATCAAACTGCTGGGGGATAGACTTGAATGCGTCTACAGATTCTTTGGCCCAGCGATGTGTTCTTTCTAAAGCTGCACGGGCATAGTCTTCATCTGCGGCGTCCGGAGTGCACTCATCAAACGCCATGATAACGTCTGCCCCAAGTTTTTTCTGAATACGAATAGATTCCTCCGGAGTGAACCGATGCTTAGATCCATCAATGTGTGAACGGAAGGTTACGCCGTCTT
>CAYZOG010000037.1:0-2874 GCA_964480225.1 uncultured Gammaproteobacteria bacterium
AGAGTGGTATCTATCCGCGCTTTAGATTTATAAAACAAAAAGTACTTCTGAAACATTCCTGAACTGCATATATCAGGTCTCATGCAGTGAAGGCTAGCGAACAATCCGCAGGGATTGTGAGCGTGTTTCAGAAGTACTTTTTGTTTTAATGTTCCGGGACAGGGATTCGAACCCCGATAGACGGTACCAGAAACCGTAGTCCTACCATTAGACGATCCCGGAATGATTAGCCAACAACTGTTCCACCAAAACTTGCTGCAAAATCATCAACTTCTGGATCTGGAGCAGATTGCTCAGCTTCTGGGGTAGTTTGTACCACATTTGAGCTGTCCACGCAACATGCCAATTCCAGTGGGTCTCCGTACACAGCCTGAAGTGCCTCACACACCGCAGCCTTGTTTTTTGGTTCTTCAAGTTTGTCGGCATGGAATGAGTAGGGAACAGAAACAGTAATTTCATTTCCGTTTAGTCCAGACAGCTCTGCCATTCTCAAGATAAAGGTTAGCGAATGCGTACTTTTGCTCACTTCAGCAATAAACTCACTCCACTTTTTCTGAATATCCTCAAAAGAAAGCGAAGTCACTGACTCCGGTTGAGATGGTGTAGATTGTGCAGGCTCTGCGGCTGGCGCGGGCGGCTCTGGGGCAGGAGGTTCAGCAGGGGGCTCAGGAATCGGTTCTGGTTCTGGCACAGACGGCGCTACAGGCTCTGCAGGTGCAGGCGGGGGAGTTGACTCCTCCACAACAGTCTTTGCTGCTGGTGTTGGCTTAGGTGTTGGAGGAGGTGTGGCAGCAGCTGGCTTTGGCGCAGCAACTGGCTGCGGATCTCCACTAGAAAAATCTCCACACAGCTCAACAATCGCAACTTCGACAGGAAGATGCGGAAGTGGGGACTGAGAAATTCTTGCCCGAGCCTGCATAAACCGATCAATGATCTGTGTCAGCTTTTGCGCAGGAAGCTGCTTGCTAAGATTGTTCAGTGTTGCAATTGCCTCATCATTAAATGTACCAAGTAGCTCATCATCTGCTGCTTGGTGTGCAATCAACATGATGGTTCGTGCTAAACTAACAATCTGCGTAGTAAAGCTGTGAAAATCAATGTTTGCAGTGTGCAACTCTTGTACAATCTGCAATCCGGCTTGCGCATTTGACTCTGCAATTGCGTTAAGCACGTGCAATCCTTCTTGTGTCAGCAAGCGCGGCAACACATGCTCACAATCTGTCTCTGTAATCTTTCCAGTGTTGATTGCCAAAACCTGTCCCAGCAAACTTTCTGCGTCTCGCAAACATCCTTCAGACAAGCTTGCAATGCGGGCCAAAACAGCCTCAGCAACCTCACGCTTTTCAGTTTTCAAAATACCTTGCATCTTCTCCACAACCAATGCGTGCGGCACACGACGGAATGTGTATTCCTCACAGCGAGATCTAATGGTCGCCAACAACTTATGCGGCTCTGTAGTCGCCAAAATAAACAACGTGTGTGCTGGTGGCTCTTCCAAGGTCTTCAACAGCGCATTAAACGCACTGGTAGAAAGCATGTGCACCTCGTCAATGATGAAAACCTTACGCTTTGCCTTAGTTGGCATGAATCGCGCATTCTCAATCACATGCTCACGAATCATATCAACACCAGTGTGACTGGCCGCGTCAATTTCAATAACATCCATCAGATAACTCTCATCTGCTGGATCATCAGTGTTTACCGCTCGCGCCAACAATCGCGCAACGGTGGTCTTTCCAACTCCTCGCGGTCCAGTAAACAAATATGAATGCACAACACTGTCGTGCTTCAATGAATTTTGCAAAGTGGTAGTAACGTGTTCTTGGCCAACAACATCTTCCCAGCGCGCTGGACGATACTTTCTATATAGGGTGCTCATACTAATCTCTGATGATGTATTCTACCGCAGCCCACTTGCTTGGTGTGTCTTTTGGTACCAAAATCACAATCTGCTCTCCTGGCTTTCCTTTGTGGAATGTGATTGCGGCCGTTAACACACGGAGCGGTCTGCCATCACAGATTACTCTGAACGTGCCATCTTCTTCAAGTGCAAGCTCTCCAATGAGTCTGTCTCGCTCAATTGGCCCAATTTGTTTGAAAATCAAGGTTCCATTTGGCGTGACATTAACTTTCAACATGTCACCTTCAACCAGTTTAGATTTTGATGCGTAGTTTGGTGGAACAGGGTAGCGCTTTCCATCAGATCCAACCATGCATTCTCCATTAAATACACCTTCGCATGTATTTGCAGATGACGAACCTTGCGATTGCGCAAACACCGGTGAGTGCGTCTTTGGAATTGGTGCAGTCGTAGCTTTCCCACCAAGTTCTGCTTTAACCAAACTAACCAGATCTTCAATCTGGGTAATGTACTGTTGAATTTTATCAAGGTTTACTGGCGCTGCCGCAGGCGTTGCTGGCTTTTCTTGCACAGGAGTTGCAGCAGGATCATCTTTTGATTCTTCAGCTTGCACTTGCTGTTGCGCGTCATGCGCATGCTGCATCACTTCTTCCTTTTTATCTCCCAGAAACGAATCAATTTTAGATGACAAAAGATCATTCAAATTATTCATATGATTTGTATTTATTTTACACGCTTGGCTCCACGTCTCCTCCTGATCCAAATGTATCAGCTGAGCCAAGTTGGGTTCGTTCTAAGATTTCCGCCTCAACCAATCTGCGGTCCCGTCCATACTTCAAGCGTGAAAGTTCTGCCAATTTCTTAGCATAATCCTCATTCTCAGGAAGTGGGGGATCTGTGGCCATGTTAAATGGCTTGCTGGCTGTGCTATCAATCAATAGTTTAACATAGGCTGTGTATTTCTCCACATTGATCAAGTCATACGCGCTAAATACAGGCGCATATTCCTTTTG
>CAYZOG010000037.1:2974-4913 GCA_964480225.1 uncultured Gammaproteobacteria bacterium
AGCAAGATCTTTTGGTTGTCCATGATCTCACGGAAGTCAAAACTAGAATGTGTCTGACCAATGATGTTTCTCATCATTTCATTTTCCACAAACCGACCAACCTTTGAGATCAGATATCCAAGCATTTCAGATTTATGATAGTCAGAAGTGCTGGCCATTTCTTTTTCCCAGAAGGCTCGTACAACTGGATCCTTAACCTTAGCAACCCATTGCTTAGCAAACTCTTCATCACTAAACATTCTTGGGATCTCTGCAATGGTTCCAGGGTTTTTCACATCAGCCATCAACGTAAGCATCACATTACGCATTTGATGCTCAAACATTGGACCAATCATCTCTGGTGGGAACAGCTTATAGAACACAGAGATCATTTCCTGAACTGCAAAGTCTTTTTGCTCTTCAGTTTCTGCTTCAAGCATGTTCAATCCCATTGGTCGGTCCAAATCACTTGGATTAAACACAATCACATCATCAATGCGGTGTTCTGGAATGTTGGCCAAGATATTCATGACCAAGTCTCCATTTGGATCAATCACACAAACACCTTCGCCGTTTTCCATGTCCTGCTTGATCAAGTTCTGCAAGAACACAGATTTACCAGAACCAGACTTACCAATAGTGTAAATGTGTCTGCGTCGGTCTCCGCGCTTGATCTTGGTGATGGTCTCTTTATTTCTGTACGTTGTCTTTCCAAGTCGAAGCCCGTCAGTTGGCATGTTGGTTGGTGGTGCAGCTTTTTTAGCACCCAACCAGACAATTCCAGGAGTTTCTGTAGATGGAAGTGGGGGATGCCACAAGCTGGCCATTTCTTCTGTGTTCACCACAAACTTGTGTCTACCATCAAAGGCTCGGTAAATAAAATCTTTCACCAGTCCAGATTGCAATTTTGGCACACGCGCAATAAACGTATTCCCGTGTTGATACTGATTAAATTGGCTGAATGAATTTACAATGGTGTCCAAATACTGCCGAGCAGAATGTTCATTTTGTGCACTCACCACCACGCGCGCGTTTACATCCAGTCCTGCTTTGGTCAACTTCTGTTCAATGCGCTTAACCGTTTCTTCTTCAGCTGGACTCATCTGGTACGGCTGATTTGGTATCTGTGATGTCTCAGATCCAGTAACCATCTTTTTAGTAATAGCGCCAAATGAGTTTGCACCACCACTGCCTTTTCCGCCTTTCTGAATCCGGCGAGATGTTTTTACACCATGACTGCGCCATGCCTTCTTACTACTACGCACCACAAACTGAATTGCAGCTCCATCACCTTTAGCAATCTTAGAAAGAGGATTGGTCAGTCCAGCTAGCGGATCACTGTCCAAATCTTGGTAGCTCTTAAATGGATATGATGACGGACGCTTCAACGTAAGATACGCACCCATGATGTTGCTTTGCTGTCCAAAGAAGTTGTAATCCTCAAGTGTGTCAATTTGCGCAGCAGGGAATTGTGCATGAATTTGTTGAATCAAAAACGACTGCATCTTCTTACTCACAGACACATAAAAAGAAATGTCGCCGCCTTGGCTTACCATTTCAAAACTCAAATGATCTCTGCGGCCGCGGAACCACGCCAAAGGTCCGCGCTCTGCGCGCAATCCACCAATTGTTGCAAACAATGTTTCTGCAAGTGCAATATCCTGACGAAGTCTTTCGGTAGTAACCTCATCAGATGTGTCTTGATCAGATCCTTCCTTAGGAACACGAATCAACAACAACTGCATGTTCAAGCTGGTGTGGCGCTCAAATCGGTGTTTGGCCAGGGCTCGGGCAATAAACAACGCCGCAATACCAGTGAGTAATGCTGCCGCTCCCAACATCAGTTGTAATGATTCTGTGATCATGAGTCTCTAAGGTTTAAAATCTGCTCTGCCTTGATTTTGGCCTGTTTTTCAATGAAGAACTTGTTCACGCCCGGAATGATCTTTAGCCAGTCCAG
>CAYZOG010000037.1:5013-6586 GCA_964480225.1 uncultured Gammaproteobacteria bacterium
TGTGCCTCGACCTTAGGAATTGCAAAACCACCTTCAGGTTGTTTTGGTTTCTTATCCATATGTGTACATAAGTATACCAGATGCATGCCCTTCTGTGATATACTTTGTGTCGTATGACATCTCGACATGTTGAAACTTTAGAATACGACGACTTCACGTGGTCGCATGTAAACAAGATTGATGCAGATGCAATGGCGCAGTTGCGAGAGCAGCATGAGTTGCATCAACTGGATGTTAAAGAAGTGCTTCCGCCAAACCAGCGTTCAAAAGTTGTAGTGAGAAATCACTATGTATTTTGGATTTTGCATTATCCAATGTATAACCGCACAACTGGGCGTATTGTTTCTGGTGAGTTGTACTTTTTTGTTGGTAGAAACTTCTTAATCACGATTTCACCAACAGGATTGTCACCAGTGCAGCATTTGTTTGAGAAGACTAAGAAAGAGAAAGTGTGTTTGGCATGTACCAGTCCAAGTCAGCTGTTGTTGTTTATTATCAATGAGATGATGGTGTCACTGTTCCCAATGTTGGTGCATGTGAATAATGATATTGAAGATGTTGAGACTGAGATCTTTTCTGTGGATAGACGACATCGCAAAAATGCGTTTGAGATTTTGCGCATTAAGACAAACATTGTGAACTTCCGTCGCGCGGTTCAGCCGTACAAGGCATTGATTGAAAAGTTTGTTGGGCTTGGCAAGACGTACGTGGATAAAGCAGTGATTGCAGAGAACCAGCATGTGCGTGAAACCACAATTGAGATTTGGCAAATGATTGAGTCGTTGCAAGACACGATTGACGCGTTGCATGAAACGCATGAGTCTCTGATCAACAACCGTACTAATGAGATCATGAGAACATTGACTATCTTTTCTGTGATTGTGTTCCCATTGACCTTGTTGGCGGCGTTGTTTGGGATGAACACCATTAATACCCCAATTGTTGGCGAACCGTTTGATTTTTGGACCATTGTCATCATCATGACCTTGGGTGCGTTTGGAATGCTGGGGTACTTCAAGGCCAGAAAGTGGCTGTAAATTAGTGAAATTTAAGTAAAACAGCGGGCTAGGCCCGCTGTTTTCTGTTTGGAATAATTTTGGTATATATGAAGTGTGGCTGACACAGGAGGAAGCATGAGTACATTACTAAGCGTTCAGGCAACGATTCAAACGTTGTGGTCTCAGATCCCGGATTTGCGGGAGCAGGTGAATACTGACACCACAGAGATACAAGTTGACCTTTGGCAGGGGTATGGAGGGCCCGGCCTTGGTCACACGTTTGTTGACCCGGGTGGAAAGAAAAGAAGGAGGAAGGGTGAGCTCGAGCGCCTAGAAGGTCGGCTTAAATGGCTGGAGGAGCAGGAGCTGAGTCTTCTGCAAGCTGCAAGAGAGGGGGTTCCAACACGACTCTCCATGATTGACAGACAGATTGCGGATCTGACGGCGAGTGGTGAACCCACTCACACGTTGGTGCGTGAACGCGGTCTGATCATCAACAAAATGAAAGAGTACGGCCTGGCCGTACCCGATCAATGAACGAAGTGCACCGGGCAGACGCCTGGTGTTCGTTTTTT
>CAYZOG010000038.1:0-6292 GCA_964480225.1 uncultured Gammaproteobacteria bacterium
GTATTCGCTAAGCAGCATTCCAACATCACGCGCTTGCGTTGCCAAATTACATGACAAGTAAATCAACCGCTTAGGTGGCTCGTCCAAAATCTTTTTCACCACATTTTTGTGCAACCCAGCACGCGGCGGATCCAGGATCACAATCTTATCCATGGTAATCATCTCTGTGATCTCCTCCGCAGGAATACATTGTGCAGAACAATTGATCGCACTATTTGTCCCAATATTGTCTTGCGCGTACGCAATTGCCTGCTCATTATTATCCACCAAAAACCCTGACCGAACCTTCTCTTTTAGCGGCAAGCTGATTGCACCAACCCCAGAGTACATATCCAACACATCTGATTCTGCATCCAAAAATTGCCCAAACGTATCAAGTGCTTTTTCAAACATTGGAATGTGCACCTGGAAAAAACTCAGCAACCCAAACTTCAACTCTGTTCCATTGAGTGTTGTGGTCAGATGATCTTCCCCTTGCGCATACAACAATTTTGTTGGAACTGATGCTGGTGATTTGTGTGTTGAGTAATACAACTGATACCCAACCAATTCATCTGTTAGTTGTACGTGCTCTGCAAACTCCAACTCGTCTTTAATAAACAACGCCGCAATTGCCTGACCCTTTCCGTTACTGCGTACAATAATACTCTTAAGCGAGCGCATTGGAATTGGTTGTGCATTCACCCACTCCAAAATATGCTGACCAACGGTGTTGATCACTGGCTCTGCTAGTTTTGATTCTGTAATTGGAATTCTGCGTTTCCCACCACGCACAAAAAATGACAACGACGCAGTTCCATCTTCCAGCTCTGTAAAACTAAATTCAATTTTATTTCTATATCCAAACTGCGCACTATCATCTTTTACAATCGGCATGTCAGCAAACTCCAATCCACCATTTCTCTTATACGTCTCAATAGCAATCTTTTGCTTCCATTCATTTTCCGCATCCCATGTCATCATCTGCCATGGACTTGATGACAAGTAATGATCCTCAAGGGGCTCTACCCTATCTGGAGATGGATTTTCAATCTTCACTGCAACACCTTCCAAATACTCTCTGCGTTTTTTAACCACTTCAAATTCCACTTCCTCACCAGGAAGAGCATTCCACACTAGCGCAACTTTTCCTTCTTCTGTTCTACCAAGTCCTTGCCCACCAAACACTAGTTTTTCAATTGTGCATTTTTGAGTTTTCATACTTGACACACCATAGCAGCGGTGATCTAATTAGTCCACTGCAATCAAACTGGAGGGACCGATGCAGATGCAGACAGTGAGAAGAAACCACATGATTACTCCGGAGCGCGCCGCCGCGATTGTGGCGCATGAGGAGCCGGATCTCATCACCCTTCTCATTGAGCGAGAAGCTTTCAATGAGTACGACGCACGGGAGGGGTTCATCCAGCTCAAGATGTGGCTGGTGGCCTGTTGGATCCTGGGCGGCAAATTCCCGCCTGGGGAACGGATGGACCAGGTCTGGCATCAGTTCATTCTGATGACCAGGGCGTATGCCGACTTCTGCCGCGACAGCTTTGGCAGCTTCATCCACCACGAGCCCACCATCCCTGGAGCAGAACGAGCAGCACCACCCAAGCGGGACAAAACACCCTTCCAGGTCGCACGAGAGCTGTTTGGTAATACCGTCAAACCTGCTTTCTGGCCGATGCCGGGCAAAGGTGGAGACTGCTCCTGTGGAGGTTACTGCGACCTCGACGCCGAGCGGCCCGCCACCGACCCGTCCAACTGAGGGCGCCGCCAGACCGTGCAGTTCTGCACGTGCCAACCGATCCCTTGCGTCGGGGATCATGACGATTAACTGAGACGCTGGAAAAGCGAGTGCGCACATCACGCCCTCGCTTTTTTCTATCGCTTATCTCCATCACCAGACAATTTCCCTCGCTCTAGTCTAGAAATTAATTTATTGTAATTTGCTTGCGCAACATCTTCCAACTTAAATCCAAGTGTTGCGCTGAGCTGTGCTGCATACCACAACACATCCCCAATCTCATACATCAAATCCTCTCGCTTCTCATCAGACAGTTCTCCATTATTATCCCTAATCACCTTCTTATACTTATTTGCAATCTCCCCTGCCTCACCAGTCAGACCCAAAACCAAATACTCCACATACTTTGGATTGTCTGGGTTTTTTACAGTCTTAAATGTTTTGTCTTGGTATTCGTTAAAGTCCATATTGTATTTATGATTTTTTGTTCCCTTGCTTGTGCATTCTGTTCTCCACAAACTGACTCACTGTAATTGCTCCTGCCACAATCAACACATACACCCCAAGCGCCACCGGAACTGAAAGCGGGATTGATCGCAACATACCAAGGATAAGCGCAAGATACCATGATGTTAGTGAAAGCGCTCCAAGCGCAAACGCAACCTTTCTAAACCGGCGCATTTCTCCTGGCATGTGCTTATGTGACTTTTTAAAGCTGATTGTTGCAAGCCGCGGCGAGATGTAATAATTCAGCACCAAACCATTGATCATGATCACCGCAATGATGATCATCTTAGTCATAAACTTTGACGAATTCAAGTATCCAGAAATATTCGTCAGGAAAAGACCAATCCCACTCACCCAGAACAACCCAAGTGAAACCCAAATCACTTCAGACAATACATGAAGGATTTTTGATTCCCATTTTGAGATTCGCAAATCTGAAAGGAAACGGAAAAAGAAAATATCAGAAATTGTTGCTCCCCCAACACCAAGCGCAACACCAACCAAATGAATGAACACAAATACAATCTTGTAATCCATGAACAATTCTGAAATTGGCTTTGGGCTGATCTGCGCAACGGCGTACGCAACAATCACGGTGACAAACCAACCAAGCAGCGCATCCAATGGAAGCTTATGAAACAGAATCAGACTAACGGCGACCCGATAAATTGAAAACAACACACCGGTCATTAGCAATAGCATCAACACAAACACCGCGATTGATGCTGCGGCCGGAACTACCGTTGCCAGCACATACAAGAGAATCACTGAAACCAAAAAAATCCACGTCAGCACAGAGACCGGGATTCCAAGAAATGTTTTATGCCATGTTGAGTATCGTTGCATATGTCCGTCTATAATTGTAAGCCCATTTGATTGGGTGGACGACGTACCCCCTGATGTATAGGTGGTAAGGCAATGCTATGCGCCACAGCGCCAGCGATCCTGCCAAACCTTGGGATACGATTGTAGAGGAATTTCGCCCACCCGCACTCAAACAGGTGACTTAATTATAAACCCCCGCTTTCGCGGGGGCAAGGGTCATCATTTTGACAGACTTATTCTCGCTCTTCTTCAATGTATACGTGCAAGTACTCACCTTTGTCATAATCGTGGAGCTCACTCTCGTCAAAAAAGCGAGGCACCTCAACTTGTGCAGTCTCAACTGAGTCTGATGCGTGGATTACGTTGCAGGCAACACTCATTGCCAAGTCTCCGCGGATTGATCCAGCTTCAGCTTCACGAGCCTTTGTGATTCCAGTGATCAGACGTACTGCCTTAACCACATCCAATCCTTCCCAACACTGCACCAATACTGGAGAGCTCATCATGAATGATTCTACTCCAGGGTAAAATGGCTTATCTGCAATGTGAGCGTAATGCTCTCTAAGCACTGCTTCATCAAGCTGCATCATTTTCATTCCTGCAAGCTTGAGTCCCTTTTGCTCAAAGCGGGTTGTGATCTGCCCAACCAATCCACGCTGAATTGCGTCTGGCTTAACAATCACCAATGTCTTCTCTTTAAGTCCGTTAAACTCCATAGAAATTTAGAAAAATCTAACAATTTGAGGCGACTATATCATGTTAAATCTATTACGTCAATGAAAACGCCCCGGCCAGAGTTCACTGGTCGGGGCGAGTTCGTTTCATGATGTTGTGATCACGTGCAGCAGCGCTGGATTTCCTCGCTGACGGACCGGTAGAACCCGGAGTCCATCGCGTTTTTCTCCAGCCAGCAGATGTGACCGACTTCCTCACTCTCGTCGCAGATGCGAATCACTTCACACCCGCAGCTCTTGCCGTCGGTTACCATTTGATGGGCATACGCGTCCGCACGTCCCTTGGGTACCAGCTTGTCACTGCCGGTGTAGGCAATGCAGTGCCGGCCACGCCATGGGTCTTTGCGCGTGCGCAACTTGTGTACGTGGTTGGTCTGCTTGAAGAGCAGCACCGCGAGAAACACCCAGATGGAGTCCCGCACCTCGCATTTCCACGCCGCTTTGAGCTCCTCGTTTGAAACCGCGCTCCATTCCGGAACAAAGGCCAGCCGGTACTCGCGGAACGTCGGGAAATACCCCCGTGCAATCCAGAGCGGCAAAACGAAGATCATTCGCAACGCAACGGACAGACCCGCACCAAGGAGAAACTCCCTGGTCATGAACTGCCGCTCGTCCGGAAGCACTGGAGTAATCTCCACCAGATTGGCGTTGAAGCCTTTCCAGTAGTACCCTTCCAAGCGCCACAGGCACTCCCGCGCGATGAGCGCACCAACGGAGTGACCAATGATGGTGATGGACTGCACTCTGTCCCGATCGTAGTTCCCCAGGTACTCCTTCATGAGTGCCCAGGTCGCCTTGATCTGGTACCCGATGCTGCGCCATCCTGGTCGCGGGCGATCAAGGTACACCACCTCAGTGCTCTTGCCTCCTCGGGCTTGTTCAACGTACTCGCCAATGGCGAGCACGCCATCAGTTGTTGAGTACCGAGGCTGTGCAAACCCCGGGATAACAAAGATGAGATTTCGACCTCTGCCGAGCACTACATCTTTTGAACGGTTGACCCACAGTTTTCCAGGCGCTGCGGCCTTAACCTGCACGGTCATTTCACGCTGAACAGTCATTTCTCCTCCTGGAGACAACAATATCACGAAAA
Source organism: uncultured Gammaproteobacteria bacterium (assembly GCA_964480225.1). Classification (GTDB taxonomy): domain Bacteria; phylum Patescibacteriota; class Patescibacteriia; order Magasanikbacterales; family JBBTQS01; genus CAYZOG01. Next base: position 4,889 of record CAYZOG010000038.1, read on the forward strand.
ACCGTGACGGCCCAAACTATCACGTTTGGGCCATTTTGTCAATAATTTATCTACACTTTTCCAAAAAATTCCCCTATTTTAGAGCTCGTCTAAAGACTTTAAAAACGACCTTGAGCGCCAATCTGTTGGCTCGTCATCATCTTCCTCATAGGTCACGTCACCATCATTAAAATTACTAAGTGGCTTCCACACATTCTTTGGACCCCCGTTTAATGCGCCTTCTTCTACTAGATGCGCATCAATTTCATCCAAAAACTGAGACGGCTGCTCATATACAGAGCTGTGTGGATTGCTGGTTAACGGATATGTAAAGTAAAGCTTTCTTTGCGCACGTGTCACCGCAACATAAAACAACCGTCGCTCCTCTTCTAGGCCATTAGGCTCTTTAAGCGCGCGCTCATTTGGAAAGCCTGGCATTAACAAATGCATCACAAACACTGTGTCCCATTCCAATCCTTTTGCCTGGTGAATACTTGAGACAATTACCTTTGGTCTGTCTTTTACCGCTGCCTGTTGTGCTTCCCCAGCCATGCCAAATCCTTCTTGCAAGCTTGCCTCATTAATAAACGCATCCAAGTCTTCTGCCTTCTGGGCAAACTGTGCCATTTGCCGAACATCACTTAAACGATCTTTCCAATCCGTGTGCTGGGATTCAAGATAATCTGCGTATTCAGGAGACTCGGCTACAGCCAAAATCAAATCTGCTGGACGACGCCCTGGCGCATTAAGCAGGCGCTCCAAAATTTTAGTAAATGAGTACCATCCGTTCTTTGCCCGCGCCGGAAGCTTTACAGAATCCAACTGCGTCAGCTCATCAATGGTATTACACTCGCGCACAGCCGCAATAATCTTCTGCGCCGTTGCCACACCAATCCCCTCCTGCATTGAAAGCACGCGCATCCACGCCACCTGATCATCAACATTAGACATCAAACGCAAATACGCCATCACATCTTTAATGTGGGCTCGTTCAAAAAACCGCACGCCCCCACGGAAGTCATATGGAATGTTGCGCTTTGCCAACTCAAATTCAAGCGCCTGACTGTGATGTGCCGCACGGAACAACACTGCAATAGACCCAAGCGATGCACCCGCATCCTCAATCTCCTGAATTCGCTTGGCAATAAACGCCGCCTCATCAAACTTAGTTTGCGACGGCACAATCTTAGGCTTAATACTGGACTCAATCACGGCCCGCAAATCCTTTTTATATTGCTTTTTATTGTTTGCAATCACAGTGTTGGCCACCTCCAAAATCTCTGGCGTAGACCGATAGTTGGTTTCCAACCGATAAATCTTGGCATCTGGAAAATCCTTTTCAAACTGCAAAATATTAGCGATGTCTGCGGCTCGGAAAGAATAAATACTTTGCGCATCATCACCAACCACCAACACATTCCCCCA
>CAYZOG010000039.1:0-6188 GCA_964480225.1 uncultured Gammaproteobacteria bacterium
GTGTAAGTTGTGTGTTTGTGGTGAGTACTTTCCATGAGTCTTTGATGATCCCGGCCTCCTGCTCTTCCACATCCATGTAATGATTTGGCTCTGTCACAAACAAAATTGCGAACCCTCCTAGGAGCGCTGCCACCGCATCAATAGTAAGCAAGATTAGAAACTGAGATTCTACCAAGTCCTGCGCAATGAGCGCTCCAACTAATGGCGCTACAATTTTTAACACTCTATCTGCAGAACTGAGATGCCCAAGATGTTTAAGACTTTCCTTGCTCTCTCCTAATTCTTTGGTGGTGTCATAGACCAAGGCTTCGTCAGTTCCACTGAACAGCGCGTAAGAAAATGCGTACAGCCCAGCGCTCAAGGCAAACACCCAAAAGTCATGTGCCACAAACAGTAGTGCGGAACTAGTTGCATACGCCACCATTCCAACCAGCAGGGTTTTCTTTCTTCCCCATCGGTCTGCGCAATAACTTGATGGCACTTCTGAAAAGATTGTTACCACTGCCCAAACTACTGAGAGCAAAAATACCTGCGCCAAGGTAAGTCCCCTATGCAAAAAGAACAAGACCACCACAATATTGATGATCTTTAAATTCAGTAAAGCCTTAGACCAAAACAGTAGGCTAAAATTTCTTCTGAGTTTTTTGGCTCTGGCTGAGTTCATACTGGTGCACCATACTCCTTTAGAGTGGTTTTGTGAAGAAGAAAGCCCTCTCGCCGGCGGCAACGAGAGGGCCCTGCACAAGGGCGGTGCTACTTTGCACCGTCCCGCGCGAGGTCGTTGTAGGGGTCGTCCTCTTCCTCGTAGTGGAGAACATCCCCATCCTGGATGGGCTCTGCCGGCGGAACCACGCTGCACCCACGAGTACAGCTGCAACCCCCTGACGGAGCCCTGAAGACCTTGGTGACTTTGCCGGCTCCACAGCCGACAAACCCCAAGACCAAAAGAACCAAAAGCACTTTGTGTCGTCTCGCCATCTCACCTCCGTTGGCCGACGTCTGCCGCAACCCTAGCAAATTTCGGCAAAATTGGCCATACTAGGGCCATATGAAATTTGCCATCACCGCCGGAATTCTCTGGCTCATTGAAATCCTGTTCTACAGAACACAAAAAAACACACCTGCAAATGAGCGAGGTGTTGTCATTAAGACCCTAAAAGCGCCACGCGTGCCAAACATTTTCTACAGTTTGGGCTGGATGCTGATCTTGCCGTTTCTGATTGGGTTCATTTTGGTGATTCCAGATCATCTTCATTGGTTTGTGGCGGCTTGGCTAATCGTAATTGGAATTTTTATTGTGGCAGAGCAGCGCTATCATGGATGGTATTTCTTCACGAACCAATACAGTGGACTTCTTTTACTCACCGGTTTTGCCTGTACACTTGCCGCGTTTACCATCATCGCAATTGGTGAGTTTACATTTATGGAGCCGATGGTTCGTGAACACCCAACAGCACTCGCGGAAATGATTGCACAAAACCCAACACTAGAAATGGTTGCAATGGGAATCATGCTTTTGTTGATCGTAGTGATGCTAGCGAACTTTTTCTGGCTCTACATCAAAGTTTGGCCAAGTGTGATTTCTCGTTTTGTGTTTGCGCACACCCCAGAGACACTTAAGTTGTTTTTCAGAAGAACAAAAAAGCCAATCGCACAGATTGACCTTCAACGCCCCTATGAAAAAGAGATTGGCTACCTCATCTACAGTGAGACTGCGGGCGCAAGCAACTTAAGAATCAGAACAAGACGATACTACGAAATGTTTTTCCAAGACGGTGTATTGCTGTGCTTGGCCCTTCCAGCAGAGACCACGGCACCAAAGGGATCTAAACGAATCACTGAGTCTGCGCTATATGAGCAAGCACACCATGCTTACGCTGCTGACACACTTGCCGGCGGAAAACTCCGGGCGTAGCTAGCGCACAATCTCGTGCCTGAAAAACTTCTCTCTAAAATGTACGGCGCGTTTAATTTCGTCATCAGTCATCGCAACCCCCTCCTCAACTACAATCAGCTTGTCATCGTCATCATCTAAGCGATGCACAATTGCAATACAAACTCCTTTGGCATTTTCTAGCGGCTCTTTTGGTCCAAGAAAATACGCATCCAACTCCATACCATCTGGCGCAAGTGTTCCAGGAACATTTCCATAGTTGGCTTCATACCGAGTTGCTTTGTAATACGTTCCGTACGGCTGATCAATGGTTAGCTCAACTGCTTTTCCTAAAAATGCCTTGGCCAACTCCAGGCTTTTTGAAACTCCGTTTTCTAGTGGGGTGTAATCTCTGTCCTGCCACTTAGCGAGTTCGGCAAAAATTGGATCAGAAAAATCTGCTGGTTTATGTCGAGCAATTGCTGCCGCGTTTGTGTCACAATATTGCAACTCATCAGCATTATTCTGACTGGTGTACCATTTGTAGCTATCCAAGATATCTGCGGTCTTAATAATAAGTGCATCTTCACCCGCAGCCGCACACCGAGAAACCAACTCATCAATTTTTTTGCCCGAATCCTCAATTGAGTCATCTTTAGTGTTTGCCAACACCAAACGCAACACCTCGTCACCAAACTCTTCCACGATTTTTTCCTGTGAAAGTGTTGTCCACTCTAGAGCGTCGTGAAGCAAGCCAGCTAAAACAATCTCTTCTTTGTATCCCTGCTCATGCAAAAATACCCCCACACGAATGTCGTGAGGGATCAGCGGCTTTCTGCTATCCTCCGCGGAAGGAGTTGTGTGCTCCACCAAGAGCCTAACTGCTTTTTCAAATTGAAGATTTAGAGTTTTGTTCATAGCATCTACATCTTAGCGAACCCATTAAACCTTGGCACATCGTCTTCAAAAACCTCAACTATTTTGTATCGACCTCTGGTCCACACTTCGCCATTTTCCATAAAGTGGACAGATTCCAAGATAATAATACTAGCAACTGGAAGGCTTAATTTTTCATTTCCTTCTGTCTCTAAAAATGGCAACTCCCCTTCCAACCAAAACAAACGTTGTCCTTTTTTAAGGAATTCATATTCCTCACCAGCGACTAGATTCTCTGGAATGCATTCCTCTTGTTTTCGTTCCCCGGCCTTGAAATGAGAGAAGTTTCGTAAAGCCAAATCTGGATTGTATTCTACTTTGATTCCCATAGTTTCATCTTTATATAACCACCCTACCATCTATTGACAATTTTGCTAATATATGGTATAAATTGTGGTCGGCAATCACGCCGAAAAAGGAGGAAAACATGAGGCGACGGTAGAATAATTTTTGCCGCACATCTCAGTTAGGACGTGTTGATACTCCAAGGCGTGCGGCACAACCGCACACTAAGGAGACCTCGATGCGTCACGACAATCTACGCCAAAAACGACAGAAACTGCTCAGCGACGGCAGCAACTTCCAAGTCAGTCCTTTACTCTTCGGTGCCAAGTTCGTCCCAGCGCTACAGTACATCAGGCAGGTGGTTCTCACTCTGTGGTACATCAAGCCTGCATCCGGAACCAAATGGGGGCCGGAGCTGGCCAAGGCGCTGTACGACGAAGATCTTGCGCTAACACACGAGGGGCGCCGACCCTACATTGGAAAACTGAACAACGTCTGCCAACTCCACATCGACTTCAACAACTGGCATGCGGAACATGAAGACGGGATCGAGATTCCTGATGAGTGGTACGCGTACCAGGACGTGGAGCCTTCTGCTGTGGAACTCTGCGTGATCCCAATGCTGGAGCTTTTCAGCGGTGTCACGTTCAGGTCATACAGACTGACGAAGCCCTACGAACACAGAGACATTCGATACCGTCTCTGGAGGAACGGTAAGTGGGAGTACCGCACGGTCATGGAAGACCGCTGGATCTGGGTGAATCCCAGGTGGGACTACCGCCGGGACCTGGAGACAATTGAGTAGTTTCAACAAGCTGTTCACAGGACGTGGGCAGCTTTTCTTTTTTGTATTATGCAATCGAGACGATAATTGGCATTAGAACTCCACTTCTCTCAAATTCCTAATCTGCTTATCTGTCAGTGTTAACTCAACCACTCTTTGAGAAGTTTTGAAAAGGAGATACCAGCAACCTCCAAACTTTTTGGAACCAAAGAGTTTTTGGTTAATCCTGGAATGGTATTAATCTCCAAAAACCAAACTTGCCCTTGATCATCAACAATAAAATCTGACCGAGTAAGGTGACGCGCACCAATCATGTTGTGCGCCAAGAGCGCTGCCTGTTGTAATCGATCTTGCTCATCCGTAGAAATTGGCGCAGGACAAATTTCGTCAACAAGATCTGGATCATACTTACTCTCAAAATCAAAAAACTCATTCTTTGGCCGAATCTCAATTACCGGAAGTGGGACGCTCTTACCGTCCGTATCAATCACCGGAACAGTAAACTCTCGACCTGTAACATACTCTTCTATCAAAACCCTTCCTTCTTTATCGAGCGTTTCTTGGATTGCATTTTTTGCCTGCTCCACTGTAGAGGCAATAACCACACCAATAGAACTTCCGCCAACACAAGACTTAATCACTAACGGCGCATTAAGATTGTCTGGCATCTCTTGCACAACTTTACCTTCCGGCACGCGTAAGCCGTGCTCTTTTGCGATAATTTGCGTGACGCCTTTATCAATCCCAATTGCGTGCGGAGAAACACCTGAGAAAATATATGGGATCCCCAAAGATCCCAACAAGCCCTGCACCTGACCATCTTCCCCTCCTTTTCCGTGAAATACTGGAACCGCCGAATCAAAACTTTTGTATGTTGTTAGAAAATCATCCAAGTCTTCTGGGAAAACAAACTTCTGCACATCACAAAACATTAACAGCTCCTGCTCTACAAAATCCGCACTTAACAACGCGATTTCTCTCTCGCTATTTTCTCCACCAGTTAGTAATGCAACCTTTTTCTTCATATATATTCAGCCTAGCACATAAAACTAAAAATCACCTCTCGGTGGCTTTTAGAAACGTGAGCGGGGTAGTGATGGATGTTAGAACTGCGATTTTACACTCAATCCCTCAACCTTCTTTAATTCGACCAGCAACTGATTCTTAAGAATTTTCAATTCCTCAGGCTTATTCTTAATCTTCCATTCCTCTGCTGTTCTCTGCTCTTTAGGTAACTTCCACACAGGACCACCTGGAACAGGATCTGTCTTGCGTCTTGGGAAAAGATGCCAATGCATGTGCTCGTCCTTGTTTCCGAGGAGTTCATAATTCATTTTATCTGGAGAAAACGCGTTACTCATCGCCTCTGCCACAAGACTCATCTCTTCTAAGAACTTCATTTTAGAATCTCTATCGAGCTGATAAAGCTCTGTGCTGTGCTCTTTGTACAGCAACAATGAATATCCTTTGAACAACTGCTCGTCACCAATCACCACATATCCTGTTTCTGTTTCAGCAACAAAATACGGATTGGTTCCGTCTTTAATCATTTGAATTCTTTTGCAGATGAGACAATTTTCCATACTATCTATTAGATATCACATCCTCCCCTTCTGGGCCCTCAAACATGTTTAAAAAATCCTGAAGCATCTCTGGAGTAATTTGATGTTTAACAACTTCACTTTCTGTATTACGAATTTGTGTTCGCGCAATGAGCTCATCCAACGGTACATCCATATATACAATTTCCACCTCCGCATCAAGCCCCTTCCCAAAATCTCGATACCAATCACGATCTTTCTTCTTCCAAAAACCAAAATCTAGTATCACCGTTTTTCCTTCTGACAGAAGCCCCTTAGCTTTTTCGGTAATCTCCTCTTTGGCTTGAGCCTCAAACTCGCTATGCTTCTCTGGAGGATAATCTGATCCGTTTTTTCCAATCACAAATTCATCCAATGTAAAGCGCACAGCATCCAACTCTTTTTCTAATTGCTTTGCTTTTGTGGTTTTCCCAGAGCCAGGAAGACCGCACATGAGGATTAATTTCATAGCACTACTTGATTAAAACTAACCCGACTAGGGCATCAATCTTTTTTGTAGAATCTTTAAACCGAAAGACAGTCGTATCTTTTAGGTCAATATATTCACCCACTCGCTCTGGACCATTCTCTCCCCACTGCATTGGAGCAGCTTCCAATTTTTCCAAATCATAAACCAAAACAATATCTACCTTGACTGGATATCCTCTGTCCACTTTTCCTCCTTCATAAAGATCTAACAGCAACTCACCCACTGGCGAACCAGTTGTTA
>CAYZOG010000040.1:0-1139 GCA_964480225.1 uncultured Gammaproteobacteria bacterium
CGCGACCAATATCATCATCCAAAAAAATAAAAGACTCCAAATAAATTGAAGACTGTGCGTGCTTAAGCTCTCGCTTGATTGCGTTCCAAGTTGCCCTACTGGTTGTGTAAAATTCCCATTGCATTTATTTCACAAAAACTGACTTTAGCTTAGCACTTGCAAACACTACTGCAAAGATTACTGCTCCCCACAACACAATGATCGCTCCTGATGGAAGGTCCAAATAATATGACGCCAGCAATCCACCAATCACAATCACCTCAGAGAAAATCATGCTATACACCACCATGCTGGTTAGTGACTGCGCCATAAGTCGTGACGTTGCCACTGGCAAAATCAAAAGCGCACTAATCAACACAATTCCCAAAAGCTTTACACCAACCACAACAGTAATCGCCAACAAGATGTACAATAACAGTTCTGCCGCAATTGTTGGGATTCCAGAAAGCCACGCCATTTCCCTATTTAGCGTCATCAACACCAAACCTCTGTACAGCACAAGCAACACTACAGTTGTTACCACTGAAAACGGAATAATGAAAAACAGATCGCTATACCCAATGGTCAAAATATTTCCAAACAAAAATCCAATCAAGTCAGGCTGATATCCAGAGTTAAGCGACATCAGCACAATTCCAATTGCCAGCCCAATGGTGAACAAAAACCCTAGAACCGTATCGCTTTTTAGTGATGAATACCGCTCAAACAACACCATCAAAATTGCAAAAATCACTGCCACAATCAGCGCAGTCCACAACGGGTTAACTCCCACTAAAAATCCAATAGCAATTCCAGCAAGTGAGGCATGCGCCACACCATCACCAAAAAACGCCATCCCACGCGCAGTCACCAACGTCCCAAGCAATGCCAACGGAATTGCAGTCATTGCCCCAGCAATTAGGGCGCGTTGCATAAATGGAAATGAAAATACCTCAAACATATTAGTGATGGTGATGTGGTGTTGCGTGCTCACCGTACATTTCTGTAAATGTTTTTTGATGCACCACTTCTTTTGGCGAACCAAAACACACAAGCTCCTTGTTAATACCAACTACTTTGTCTGCATACTCATTCACCACACTCAACTCATGCGACACAATCAAAATAGTCACGTCATGTTTTTTCCGAATCTCATCAAG
>CAYZOG010000040.1:1239-6091 GCA_964480225.1 uncultured Gammaproteobacteria bacterium
TTACGGTAATTGGAAGTGCATCATCCACAAAAAATCGTTGCGGCACATATCCAATTTTTTCCCTAACATCCTTAGGTTTGTTGTTAAGCAAACTGATCTCTCCCGCACTCAACGGAATCAACCCCATAATTGCTCTAATCAGCGTGGTCTTCCCAGCGCCGTTTGGACCAATGATTGCAACAATATCTCCTCTGGTGATCTCAAAATCAAGCGAGCGCAAAATTTCCTGATCGTGCAATGTGACAGAAAGATTTTGCGCTTTTAACACTGTACGCTTAATTTTTGGAGGTCTAGCCATTAGTCACCAAATACGTTGAGAACATTATACCGTAGAAGTTCGATATATGACATTCTCCCATCAATTCCTCCTAGTGGATCTGCAAGAACAATCTCAAGATTGTTGTCTTGTGCAAATGCTTTTAGTGCTGTTGTTGATAGCTGAGGCTCTGCCAACAATGCAGTAATTGGCTTTCCTGCTTCCTCAGCATTCCTAATCATTTTTGTTAGCTCAGCAAGGTGTCGTGGAGATGGCTCCTCAGATGCTGAAAGTTCAAACACGCCGTACACAGACAACCCAAATGCATCTGCAAAGTAAAACCATGCGTCATGCAAAATGATCACACGTGGTGAGTTGCTTTCATACACGTGATTCTCCAGCTCGTTAATCGCCGGGATTAGTTCGTTTTGGAAATATTCGTCAGCGCGCTGCTGATATGCTTGTGCATTCTTTGGGTCGTATTGTGACAACTCTGTAACAATAGTCGCCATGATGTGCTCTACATTGTATGGGTCTAGCCAGTAATGCGGGTCTACAGGACCGTGGTCGTGCACTTCTTCTTCATCATGGTCATGCATTTCAAGCTCTTCATCATGATCGTCTTCATGTTCATCCTCGTGCTCATCTTCATGGTGCTCGTCTTCATCATCATGTGCTGCATGTTCTTTAAGCTGCACGCCGTTATCCACGGTCACAAACTCTGCACCAATGGTCTCAGCCAAAGGCAATGTCCAGTCATCAAGTCCATGTCCAATACCAAAAATCAAATCTGCATTTTCAAGTTCAGCAATCTGCTTTGGTGTGTGTCTAAACACGTGTGGACTTGCTCCACCAGGAAGAATCTGATGCACCTTAATGTCGTCACCAGCCACCTGCTCCACAAGATCTACAAGTGGAAAAATAGTAGCAGCAACCTCAAGTGTTTTTTCACCAGTCGCAGCTGGCTCAGTCTGCTGAGTTTGCGCAAACACAAACCATAGTGCAACCGCACCAATACCAATAATGAGTGTACTCACCCATAGCAAGGTTTTGTTCATATCATTTTGTTACTAAATTTGTAAGAAGTTTGAGCGTGGGAAGACCCACGGAGTACACAATTATTACAAACACTCACGAGCTGATTTGGCATGGTCCGCGCGAAGCGCGGCAAATCAGTGAGTGCGTAGCGCAACGGCCCGCTGGGGTCGCAAGTGTGTTTGTAATGAATTGTGTATATAGTGGTACCGCCAAGGGGAATCGAACCCCTGTTCCCAGGATGAGAACCTGGTGTCCTAACCACTAGACGATGGCGGCGGTTAGCGCAGCTATTGTGCCCTGATCACCTTAATTTGTCAACCATTTCCCGTACTGTCGCACCAACAACTGTCCTGCTCGCAATGGATCTGCCATGACTTCTTTTACAATCTTCTCCATTCTCACCCCTTGCGAACCTTTCACCAGCACAACATCGCTCGGCTTAATCTTCTCCTGCAAAAACTTTCCAGCAGTCACAGAATCATTAAACTTAGCAATTCTGTGCTCTTCCATACCTGCCTCAAGCGCACCTTGCGCAATGTGCTTACTTGCCTCCCCAACTGTAATCAAAAAATCAATTTTCTGTTCTGCAACCAGCTCTCCAAGCTTGTGATGCTCATCTTCTGTTACCGTTCCCAACTCCAACATATCTCCAAGCACAGCAAATCGTTCTCCATCTTCACGAACTTCAACCTCCCCAAGCACCTCAACCGCACGATGCGCAGCAAGCGGAGATGAGTTGTACGTGTCATCAATCAATGTTGTGTCTTTAATTCCTGCAATCACATGCATTCTTCCTGGAACACCACTGTATTGTGCCAATCCTTCACCAACTTCAATCAAGTTCATGCCATAACTCAACCCAACACATGCACCGGCCAACGCTGGATACACATACTGCAATCCAAGCGCACCAGGAATCTGCACTGGCACTGACGCACCACCATGTTGCAACTTACATCGTTGCCCAACAACAACTCCATCGCGATACATCATATCCACATCAATTGCACTTACATCTGCATCCTCAGAAAATCCATAACTAAACACACGCGTAGTTAGCTTAGACTTAATCTTCATCACACGCTCATCATCTGCATTCAGCACCGCAGTCCCTTCTTTTGGCAAAGACGTAAGCACCAGCTGCTTTTCTTGTGCGACTCGCTCAATAGTTTTGAAAAACTCCATGTGTGCTGGCGCAATTGCGGTAAGCACACCAACGCTGGGCTGACAGAATTCGACAAGATAGGCAATGTCACCTGGATGATCTGCACCCATTTCCACAATCAACATCTCTGGATAACTAGGATCTTTAGAAAACAACAACCGCGCCACGCGCATCATTACCACAACCCAGCCAGCCAAAGACCGACCAGGGCTTGGCATTCCAATAATCGTCATTGGCACACCAATCTGATCGTTATAACTCTTAATACTTGCTCTAACCCTAAACTTTGCGCTTAGCGTGGCCGCAATCGCCTCCCGAGTTGATGTTTTCCCCACAGAACCGGTAATTGCAATCACCTGTGGCTTGTATTTCTTTAAAATCTGACGAGACGCATGTTTCAGCATCCATTGCATGAACTGTCGCATATTCTTTGATTATCGAGTAGGTGCTATCTCTAAATACTGTACCAAGAACTGGGCCATATCACCAAAATACGGGGCCGCGGTCTGTGATGCCCAGCGCAAATTTGGCTTTTCAAACCGAGACAAAATCACAAACTGTGGATCCTCTGTTGGGCCATACCCCACAAATGTATGGTTAGTCTCTTCTGTATATCCACCCTGCCCCGCAATCTGCGCAGTTCCGGTTTTTCCACCAAAATGGTACCCCGGCACACCAGCCACTCCAAAATACTCCTCCTCAATAACGGACGTCAGCATTCCAGTGATTAAATGCGCAGCTCTGGCAGAAATCACCTCCCTAACCTTCTCTGGCTCACGCTTGTCTACCGTGCCATCTGGATACCTCACCTCATCAATAATATACGGCTTCATCAGTACACCTCCGTTAGCCATGGCACCATACGCCGCCGCAATCTGAATTGGTGTTGCAGTAATTCCCTGTCCAAATGAACCGGTCGCCCCAAAAATCAATCCTTTCTTATCCAGCGCACTCACATTCCCTACAGACTCTGTTGCCAACTCAATTCCAGTTTTCTCACCAAACCCAAACTGCTCCACATATTTAGCGAATGACTTGTTCCCCATTTTCTCAACAATGTAAATCATTCCCGTGTTAATGGACTTTTGCAGCACACGAGTCATACTTACGTTTTCTCCATATCGCTTGTCCAACGCGTTTCCAATATCAAACCCATCAATGTGTCGAGACCCAGGATCATCATACGTAAGCTCTGGCGTAATCACACCTTCATCAAGCGCCGCAGCCATAGTAATGGTCTTAAACACAGACCCTGGCTCATATGGTGTGAAGATTGAATGGTTGTTGTACACCCCAATTCCCTCAACTTCGTTATACACATTTGGATCAAAATCTGGATAACTACACATTGCCATCACCGCCCCAGTTTTTGGATTTAAAATCACCGCAGCTGCACTTTCTGCTTCTAACAACTCTGCCAACGCATTTAGCTTTGTGCACGCCGTAAACTGAATACTTCTGTCGAGTGTCACAATCACATCAGCACCATCTTGTGCTGGTTGAAATTGTCGAGTCGCCGTTGGAATCCACGCACCAAATGCATCACGCTTTCCTTCAATAAATCCCTGCTCACCAGCCAGTGTGTTTTGAAAGTGACCTTCAATCCCATACGACCCTGATGGCTGTCCCTCACTGTTCAATCCGTAGAACCCAAGAACATGCGCTGCAAACCGACCTTCTGGAAAATATCGGTACGGGCTTTTTACAAACGCAACTCCAGGCAACTCTTTAGCATCCACTTGCTCTTTTACTTTTTCACTCACACGATTTGCCCCAACCACAGGAATGTACGGATCATTTGGCGCAGAATCTTTAATCTCAAAAAACACACTCAACTTTTTCTCATCATCCCACCCAAGCAGTGGCGCCAACTCTGTAGCAGTTTTATCTGGATCTGGCCCTTCCCTATTATCAATGTACAGCTGATACACATTTCTATTCATGGCCAACGGATACAAATCTGTTGGATCATTGTTGTCTCTCAAAAAAATAGACCCACGACGCGGAAGCAGCTCTCGGTACAAGTCATGAGTTCCTGATGCAAGTGCGGTATAAAATTCGCCCTGAAGAACCTGCATAGCAAAAAGCCGCAAAATCATAACCACCACAAAAAGCCCAATTCCAATATACAAAATACGCAACCGCGCCTCATGCGGCTGCACTGCAGTCACCTGCTCTGCTTGTCTGTGGGTTGAGCCCCCAACACGCCTAACTCTTTGCATGAATGCAGTATATCATCTTTACAATTAGGCTAAAACTGGGTATAGTCCGCACATATGAGCACAAAAATTGCCATTCCAGAATTTATTACGTCTATCCTAAAAACCCTCAGCGACGCCGGTCATGAGGGGTATTGTGTTGGTGGATGTGTGCGCGATTCTATTCTTGGGAAA
>CAYZOG010000041.1:0-5942 GCA_964480225.1 uncultured Gammaproteobacteria bacterium
GCCATCCAGCTGGGATTAGTTTTTTATCGAGGAAATTCTGGGGCACGTTTTTAGCTACTAATGCTCCAGCTTGTTCATCAGAAATAGCTACATTCTTATAAATACACCCTGTTGAAGCATACCCCTTTGGCTGTGTTTCCATTCTATAATCCAACACCGCTTTAAGCTTTGCTGGACCTTGTTTTTCATCGTCCGGGATCAGTCCAAGCGAAACTTCCAAAATAATTCCTGCGTTTTCTTTAAACACACTGTGCCGATACCCAAACTCGCATTCTAGAGAAGTTAACTCCTGCACTTCCCCATCAATAATTGCAGTCACGGTCTGTACCGCATCTTTCATTTCCACACCATTAGCTCCAGCATTTCCACGCACCGCTCCACCAATTGTTCCTGGCACACCAACTCCCCATTCAAAACCAGTTAACCCAGCTGCAACAGATTCACGAGCCACAACCGCAGTCTTTGCCCCGGCTTGTGCAGTAATGGTTGTTCCATCAACAGTGATCGCTTCAAACGACAGCTTAATCACCACACCATCAAACCCTTCATCAGCAACCAACATGTTGCTTCCACCACCAAAGATAAAATACTCAAGACCGTGCTCTGCACAAATCGCAAGCACATCTTGAAGTTGGTCTACAGTTTTTACCTCAGCAAAATATCGCGCCGGCCCACCAATCTTAAACGTGGTTTTCTTTGCCAACTCTACATTGAGTTTTACACTTGCTGCTGCGTCTTTAAGCGCAACATAAATCGCATCATTACTCATATTAGTCCACCAAGTCTCTAGCAATCTGATCAATATCTCCAGCACCCATCACCAGTACCACATCATTTGCCCCGGCCAACTCACGCGCCATAGCTTCTGCCTCTGCTAATGGCCCAGCATATCGAACATCACTGTGCGGATACTTATCTGCAATCACGGCAGCCAACTTTTTACTACTTACATCCTGATGTGCATCTTCTTCTCTTCCAGCAACATCATAAATATCCGCAAAGATAGTTACATCAGCAGCTTGGAAACTCAACACAAAATCATCAAACAACTCTTTTGTACGCGCGTGCTGATGCGGCTGAAATACCACAATCAACCGATGATCCTGATACCAGCTGCGTGCCGCTCTAATTGTTGCATCCACAGCAGTTGGATGATGCGCATAATCACTAACAACAACTGCACCATTGTAATGCCCTACAACCTCAAAGCGTCTCCAGATGCCTGTAAATGCCGCTAGAGAGTCTTTAATACTTGCCATTGGGACTTGCATCTCATTTGCCACTGCAATAGCTGCCAGCGCATTACTTACGTTAAATCGTCCTGGCACTCTGACAGACAGTCGCTCATCCACATATCCAAATGGTGTTTGCGCAGTAACCGTGAAATAAGAAGTTCCGCTTTGCATTACCACTTGGGCTGCTGCCACATCTGCTTGATCTGCAACACCGTACAACACGGTCTTTCCTCCCCAATTAATCCGAGCCCTCACCTGCTTATCATCATAGTTCTTAATCAACACACCTTTCTCACTCAATCCACTGACAAATTCTTGCATGGTGCTGTAGATAGCATCAGCAGATTCGTAATAATCTGGATGGTCATACTCAACATTAGTCACCACCGCAATATCTGGACTCAACTCACGCATGTTTCCTTGATACTCACATGCCTCAACCACCAAAATATTACTCTCACCCATTTCCAAGTTTCCATGACTGAACGTCACTGATCGAGATCCCACAATCACGGTTGGTGCAAACCCAGCGTTTTTCAAAATCAATCCAATCATTGCGGTCACCGTAGACTTGCCATGTGTTCCAGTGATTGCAATAGTCTTTTTCTTTTCAGACAGCATCCCTAAAAATTTTGGATAGTTTACAGTTGGGATTTTGTGGTCATGCGCAGCAAGAAACTCGGCATTATCATCTGGAACCGCTGGAGAATAAATCACTAAATCCGCATCATCTGGAACATTCTTAGCATCAGTCCCCACAAATACCGGAATCCCCATGTCGCGCAACTCATCCAACATTGGATTTTCATGCGCATCAGAACCAGAAACCTGGACACCGGAAAGCGCCAGGTATTTAGCTGCTGCAGACACACCAATCCCTCCAATCCCAATGCAGTATGCTTTTTTTACGTTGTCGAGCGTAATATTTTTTGCCATATCATTGCCTCTACTGTATCAATTTGCGCAGACAGTGTCGAGGCCTGGGTCTTGACAGAATTCAGGATTTCTGGTAGTTTCTTGCCAGATCAGTACTGGAGGCAGAGATGCACGACAGCGACCAAACCCCCGACTACTCCTACATCAAGTACGGCGTGATTGCCGGGGTGTTCCTGGTGGCGGGATTCGCCATCTTGCTCCTCAGTACGCCAATCTGAACACAAACGACGCGGAGCCGCACACGGCCACCTCGTCTCGCCAACACAACCTTGCCTACGTACGTCGGGGAATCTCTGGACAACGTACACCAGGCAGGGTTGTACTTTTTTATACAGGCTCGTATACTGCATACATATGATTTTTGAGACACTTGAGAATAAATAGACGCTTTTTCAGGGGCCATGCAACTTTTGCATTTGTGAAAGTTCAGGTCTTTTTTTGTTTGCGATTCTCTGTTATTCTTATCCAGAACAAACTCTATGAAACTATCCACATTTGACCCAGATATTGCCAATCTGATTGCTGAAGAAGCCACTCGGCAAAATGAAGGACTTGAGATGATTCCTTCAGAAAACCACACATCCCCTGCTGTGCTTGAAGCACTTGGGACCAGACTTACGGATAAGTACTCTGAAGGGTACCCAGGGATTAGGTATTACGGCGGATGTCAGGTTGTAGATAAAATTGAAAACATTGCCAGAGACCGCGCCAAGGCGTTGTTTGGTGTTGATCATGCTAATGTGCAGCCGTACTCTGGCTCACCTGCTAACCAGGCGATTTATTTTGCACTTGTTGATCCAGGAGACAAAGTCATGGGAATGAAGTTGTTTTTTGGTGGACACATGACACACGGATTGAAAGTAAACTTCTCTGGAACACTGTACAAGTCTGCGCAATACGGAACTGACCAGAATGGATTTATTGATTATGACGAGATGGCAGAGCTCGTTAAAAAAGAGGAGCCAAAATTAATCTTCACTGGAGCAACTGCATACCCACGTATTTTTGACTGGAAGCGATTGCGAGAAATCGCAGACAGCGTAGGTGCATATTTGGCTGCAGACATTTCTCACATTGCAGGATTGGTTGTTGGTGGACAGCACCCAAGTCCAGTTGGACATGCGCACGTGATCATGACTACCACACACAAAACACTGCGCGGGCCTCGTGGCGCACTGATCATGGCAAATGGAAATCCATCAACCCCACTCAAGAAAGTTGAGCGATCACCAGAAAACATCCCAACCTTGATTGACCGTGCGGTAATTCCTGGACTTCAAGGCGGACCACACAATCACCAAACTGCGGCTATTGCTGTTGCACTAAAAGAAGCGGCGCAGCCAGAGTTTAAAGTGTATGCAGAGCAAGTAGTGAAGAACGCCAAAGTATTGGCTGATGTGCTTTTGGAGCATGACTTTAACTTGGTAACTGGCGGGACAGACAACCACCTGATTTTGACAGACTTGTTTGATAAAAATGTAAGTGGAAAAGACGCAGAGACCGCACTTGGTAAAGCTGGAATCACCGCAAACAAAAACACCGTTCCGTTTGATAAACGCTCACCATTTGATCCATCAGGGATTCGGCTTGGAACACCCGCACTTACCACACGTGGAATGAAAGAAGCAGAGATGAAAGTAATTGGAGCAATGATTGCAGAAGCAGTACACAATCATGATAATCCGCATACGCTTGAGGCTATTCATGAGAAGGTTCGTAAGATGTGTGCGGACTTCCCTATTTACCCAGAAAACTAATGTCTGCTCAGCTAATCCCAGGAAAACGACTTGCGCAGAACATCATTGCGCAACTTGCACAAGATGTCAGTGCCATGGAGAACACTCCTGGGATGGCAGCGCTTTTGATTGGCGACAATAGCGCGTCGCGGCTGTACGTCAAAATCAAAGAGCGCACGTGTCACACCATTGGAATTGCATTTGAAAAAGTTGAGCTGCCAGAAAATGTAGATGAAGCGACCGTTCTTGCCGAAATTGATAAGCTCAACGCGCGAGATGACATCCACGGCGTGCTGATCCAGTTGCCACTACCAGCGCATCTCAACACTGACGCGATTATTGAACGACTTGATCCGGCCAAAGATGTGGACGGTTTTCATCCGCAAAACATTGCGCGATATATGGCAGACAACCCGCCGTATATTAGGCCGGTGCTGATCAAGGGAATTTTGCGCCTGATTGAACACACGGAAGTTCCTTTACGAGACAAACGCGCTGTGATCTTGGGAAACAGCGATGTGTTTATGCGGCCGCTTGGAAGTGCGTTGTTGCGGCGCGACATGAAAGTGGTATGGCAGACCCCAAGCGATGATTGGCAAACTGTGGTTAAAACCGCAGATGTGGTAATCACCGCTATTGGAAAGCCGCATCACATCACCGCAGAACACCTAAAAGAAGGCGCAGTGTGTATTGATGTTGGAATCACAGAAGTGGATAATGAAGTGCGGGGCGATATTGCGCCATCAGCGCAAAGCGTGGCGTCATGGATTACGCCAGTACCTGGAGGTGTTGGACCAATGACCGTTGCCATGCTCATGGAAAACGTTGTTAAGCTAGCTAAACGACATGACAGTTAATCTTGAGACAATTGATACCGTTGCCGCGGATATTGTGGCAAAACTTCAACCTGGTGATGTTGTGTTACTGTCTGGAGATCTTGGTGCTGGAAAAACCACACTTTCTCAGGCAATTGCTCGTGCGCTTGGACTGACTCAGCCAATTACCAGCCCAACATTTACTATCATGAATTTGTATAAGGTTTCTCACGGCGAGATCACGCAGTTGTGCCACATTGATACGTATCGTCTAGAATCTCCTGAAGAATTTACCCCGCTTGGCATGCAAGAGTTTTTTGGCGCTGCTGGAACACTTTGCCTTGTAGAATGGCCAGAACATCTTCCTACTGAATACAAAAAAATCGCGCAGGCGCGATTCATTGACATTACTCTTGCTGAAACTGAAGACGCAAATACTCGCGAGCTCACTTCAGTTGCTCTTGGATTATAGGATTGGTGAAAACGCTTCAGCAATCCATCTCAACATTCTTACGTACCACGGACGTTTTTCCCATCCCTTGGGATCAAACTGCCACGCTTTGGTTTGCCACGCCAACAAAATCCCTTCCAGCTCTGTAATCATGGCCCGTGAGTTAAACGTAATGTTTGCCTCATGGTTGTAGAAAAAACTTCTTGGATCAATATTACTACTTCCAATCATTCCAAGACTACTGTCCACAATCATGGCTTTTCCGTGCATCATCTTGTCGCTAAGGTGCAACTCAATCCCCTCCGCATGCAGCCGCGGAAACAAGGCGTGCATTGCATGAGTTGCCAAAAGAATATCCGTGTAGCGCGGCACCAGCACAGTAATTGAAATACCTCTTTTGATTGCCTTGATCATCGCATCAAGCAATTTTTTGTCTGGAAGAAAGTACGGAGTCGCAATCAAAATTCGCTGCTTTGCGTTGTGCATTGCGTTAATGTACAAGCGCCTAACTCGTGAACGCTCCTTAAACCGCTTATACGGATGAGAGAAAATGTACTTAAACACTCTGGCAGACTTTTTCACCTGCACTACTGGATGATTAATCAATTTTGAAACCAAGCTTTTTGATCCACCACCAAGCACCCATGTTTTTCCAAATGACCTAACCATTGGCGAAACTTCTTCCTTCCCTCTAATCTGCATGTGAAGATCATACCAATCTTCAAAATCTTTTCTAAAGTTCACCCCGCCAATAAATCCAATCTCCTTA
>CAYZOG010000042.1:0-2778 GCA_964480225.1 uncultured Gammaproteobacteria bacterium
TGGACTAACTTGTATGAGGATCATCTCAACAAGTACCGCAACATTGATGAGTACATTGCAGACAAACAAGGCATTGTGAAATATCAGGGAGCAGGTGATGTGGCTGTGACAAATGCAGATGATCCAATTGTGTCTGGTGCAACTGCGGTGGTGCCTGGTGAGTTGAAAACATTTTCACCAAGCGCAGATGCTGACGTGTTTGCTGAATATGTAAAAGCAAGTCCATTGTTGGGTGAGCATAATGCAGCCAACGTAATGGCTGCGGTGTTGGCAACTGAAGCGTTTGGTGTTGAGGAACGATATATTATTGAAGGAGTAAAAGCATTTGAAGGTGTGCCGTATCGGTTGGAGTTTGTGAGAGAGATTGACGGAGTGAAATGGTACAACGATTCTGCAGCAACTGCGCCAGAAGCGGCAGTGGCCGCACTGAAGGCATTTCCAAAAAAGAAAACAATTGTGATCAGTGGTGGAAACACCAAGGGTTCTGATCTGACCGAGTTGCGAGAGACACAAACTGAATATGCAAAAGAGGTGATTACCATGCCAGGGAACACAACTGACAAGTTGGCAGAGGGGATTGATGTGTTGAACTTAAAAGAAGCAATTGAGACTGCGCAGCGGTTGGCAGATAAAGGTGATGTTGTGTTGCTTTCTCCGGGGCTGACATGGCTGCCTCGGCAAAATGAATTTGAACGAGGCGATGAGTTTAGAGAGCTTGTAAACAAATTATAAAAAGAACAGCCACCTCCGCTCCGTGCGTGAGGTGGTGTTAGTTGGGGGGTGTGGGAACGCCCGGTCTTCTGCGACTCCGTCATTTGACGAGACAGAAGAAGAGGATGTTTGCGGCAACCAGGACTGCCAGCATGCCAATCTCTACCCAGACGAGCTTGGCTCGTTCTTTCTCGCTCATTTCTACCAGTACGACAGGCGGGATGATCATGGACCCTCCTTGGGTTATGGGATGATTGCTTTGACAAACAGTCCGTAGGCAATTGCCGCCCCGGCTGCACAGCAAAGCAGTATAAGGACATTAACGGCTGCGTCGCGCAATTTCATGGCAAACTCCACGCTACTATGTAATGAGTAGCATTTTTAAATAGAAAAATCAAGATAAACAAAAACCGCCTCAGAGAACCGTTGCGATTCTTGCGGCGGTGGAATGCCGGTGGTGCTCATGACCACAGACGTTCTGTAGCAAAGAGTACGGTGATGCCGGCGATCAGCGCCGGCATCACCAGCGAGCGACGCTGGTGCGGAGCTGGTTCGCGTTCTCTACGCGCTTGTCGATCATCATTTCAAACCTCTTTGGTCTGTGCCCACAAACCTTAACTGGAAAGACCGACGAGAATCATTACAATTATGACCAGGCCGATGATCACGTCCTCAAGGGCGCCGGCCGCGTGGAGAACTAGTCCGATGATCCCCAGCACGACGGCTCCTTTGAATATGAAGCCAAGGCAGCCAGTCAATTCGCGGTTGGCCTGGCGACGATTAGCCTCGGCCATCTTTTTGTGGTAGTCATCACCCTCAGGATCAATGCTCGGTGTTCCCGGAGTAGGAATAAGAGACATGGCTAAACCTCCAGTGGTTTGCAGAAGAGAATCGATCACAAACTACCAAAAACATTGCCCTTTGTCAATCCTCGCGCTACAATAGAACCACTATGATTTCAACAATTATTATCTTTATTATTGTTCTTGCTGTATTGGTGTTGGCCCATGAGTGGGGTCATTTTATTACCGCAAGAAAGTTTGGGTGTCACGTAGAAGAATTTGGGTTTGGATTTCCGCCACGAGCTTTTGGTGTGAAGTCTAAAAAGTTTAAAGGCATGACTTGGTCAATTAACTGGCTGCCGTTTGGAGGATTTGTGAAGATTAAAGGAGAGAATGGAGAAGAGCAGGCAGACAAAGATAGTTTTGCGCATAAGCCGGCGTGGCAGCGCATCACCATTTTGGCTGCAGGTGTGATCATGAATGTGTTGGTTGCGGTGGTGTTGATGCAACTTGCCATGGGGTTTGGTGTGCGACGAGTGCTCGATGACACTATTAGTCCGTCCGCTATTGTCGAATATCCTGAAGTTCACATCACTGGCGCACTAGAAGACTCGCCGTTGATTGCGGCTGGTGCACAGCCTGGAGATATTATTGAAGCGGTAGAAGGGTATCCGTTTGATGTGTATGGCGAAATTACGGTTGAGGGGATTCGGCAATATTTGAATGCAGAAACAACACCAGACACACTTGGGGTTTCTGTATTGCGAGATGGAATTCTTACATGGGTTCCAGATGTGAGCGCAACAGAGTACAACGGCTCACAAGCGTGGGGCGTGTACTTGTTGGAGACTGGAGAGATTTCATATCCATGGCACATTGCGTTGTGGAAGGGTGTAGAGGAAACCGTGTTTATTACAAAGGAGACATTTAAAGGTCTTGGTGGAATGGTGAGTGGAATTTTTGCAGGAGAGGGTGTGAGTGAAGATGTTGCCGGGCCAGTTGGAATTGCAGTAATCACTGGGCAAGTATTGGAACAAGGATTTGCGCAGTTGTTGCAGTTCATGGCGCTCTTGTCTATTAACTTGGCCATCTTGAACATCTTGCCAATCCCAGCTTTGGATGGTGGGAGAATCCTATTTGTACTGATTGAGAAGATCCGCGGCGGAAAAGCAGTCCGCGCACAGATTGAAGGCATGGTTCACTTTGTAGGATTTGTGATTTTACTAGGATTAATCGTTTTGGTAACGTACAGGGACATTGCTAACCTTATTACCGGATAAGTATG
>CAYZOG010000042.1:2878-5896 GCA_964480225.1 uncultured Gammaproteobacteria bacterium
AAGTGGGGTGATATTAAGGAGACGGAGTGGATTGATGTGACAGAGCCGGCAAAGAGTGGTGAGACCACTAAAGGTCATTATCATCCGCACACCTTGGTGCAAAATGTTCTTGAAGAGATTGCGGATGGAATGGGATTCACCGTGATTGATGGTCCGGAGTTGGATAGTGATTACTATAACTTTGAGGCGCTCAACATTCCGCCGTCACATCCGGCCCGCGACATGCAGGATACGTTTTATATTGAAGGGCACAAGGATTTGGTGATGCGTTCTCATCCATCAAACATGCAGGTTCGGCTGATTAAGCAGTTTGGAACTCCGGTGCGAGTTGCATATCCAGGAAAGAACTTTAGAAATGAAGCAACTGACGCATCGCATGAGCACACATTCTTCCAGTATGAAGCGTTGATGGTTGATAAGAATATTTCTATTGGCCACTTGAAGGGAATTGTGCAGCACACATTGAAGAAGTTGTTTGGTAGAGAGGTGCTGGTTCGTTTGCGACCAAGTTATTTTCCGTTTACAGAACCTTCTGTTGAGCTAGATATGGGCTGCCTGATTTGTGACACCAAAGGATGTTCTGTGTGTAAGCAATCTGGTTGGGTGGAAATGATGGGGGCAGGATTGATTCATCCAAATGTGATGCGCGCTGCTGGGCTTGATCCAAAGAAGTGGCAAGGTGTTGCATATGCGTTTGGGTTGACCCGTTTGGTGATGATGCGATACGGGATTGAGGACATTCGTCATTTGATGAGTGGTGATATTCGTTTTCTAAAGCAGTTCTAGTATGGATATTTCATTGAAATGGGTACAAGATTTTGTCGAACTTCCTAAAGGTGTTTCTCCAGCAGAGTTGGCTGATAAACTTACACTGCACAGTTTTGAGCTTGAAGGTGTAAAAGAGCTGGGGGCTGGACTAGACAACATTATGTTGGCGGAGGTGACTGCTGTTGATGCGCATCCTAATGCAGACAAGTTGAAAGTCTGCACAGTTAATGATGGGAAAACAGACCGCACAATTGTGTGTGGTGGAACTAATGTTGTTGCTGGAATGAAAGTTGCGTTGGGTATTGCTGGCGCAAAGGTGTTGTGGCACGGAGAAGGTGATTTAGTAGAGCTTAAAGATATTGAGATTAGAGGGGTGAAATCTGAGGGGATGATTTGTGCTGCTGAAGAAATTGGGCTCGCAACTGGTCATGAAACAGAAGGAGAGATCATGGATCTTTCTGCGGTTGAGGCAAAGTTGGGAACTCCGCTGAAAAAGGCGCTAGAGCTGGATGACAATGTGTTGGATGTTGATAACAAAGGAATTACTAACCGTCCTGATGCGTGGGGGCATTATGGAGTGGCAAGAGAGATTGCGGCGTTGTATGACAAGACGCTTAAACCGTATCCACAGAAAAAATTCGACAGCAGCAAAGATGTGAAGTTGAAAGTTGTGGTGAAGAGTAAGACTTGTCGTCGGTATAGAGGTGTGGTTATTGAAGGTGTGAAGATTGGGCCGTCGCCGCAGTGGATGCAGGCGCGGTTGCGTGCGGCTGGAGTGCGATCAATTAGCAACATTGTTGATGTGACCAACTATGTGATGTTGGAGCTTGGGCAGCCGTTGCATGCGTTTGATCTGAATAATTTGGCGAGTCCAGAAATTATTGTTAGAGACGCGGTTGCTGGAGAGAAGTTTGTGCTGCTTGGTGGTGAAGAGGTTGAGTTGGATCCAAGCATGTGTGTGATTGCGGATACTAATGGTGTGATTGCGTTAGCTGGAGTAAAAGGTGGTGAGCATTCTGGAATTAATGAGCAGACCACAACTATTGTGTTGGAGTCTGCTAACTTTGAGCCGCTTGCCGTGAGAAAGGCTGGGCAAAAAGTTGGGTTAAGAACTGATGCATCTGCGCGGTTTGAAAAGAATCTTGATCCGGTTAATGCAGAGCTTGCCATGACTCGTTGTGTGAATTTGATTCAGGAGATGTTGCCAGAAGCCAAAGTTGTGAGTGCGGTTGCAGATCAGGGGAATTGGAAGAAAGCAATTGCGGTGAAGCCAATTGTGTTGGACTTGGATTTCTTGTACAGCAAACTTGGAATTACTATTCCTGCGACAAAAGTTGGAACTATTTTGAAGCGACTTGGGTTTGCGGTTTCTAAAACTAAAAAGAAGAATCAGCTGAAGGTTGAGGTGCCAAGTTGGCGTGCGACAGGAGATATTAGTGAGCCGGAAGATTTGGTTGAAGAAGTTGGAAGAATTTATGGGTATGCGCAGATTGAGCCATCTTCACCAATCATGGCTATTACGCCGCCGCAAGATAATCCAGAGCGCACCGCAGTGAATGATGGTAAGCAGCAGTTGGTAGACCGATTTGGATTTAATGAAACACAGTCGTACTCATTTGTGAGTGAGAAAACATTGCACGCGCTTGATCAGGATTTGAGTGAGTACATTGCAATTGCAAATCCGCTTTCAAGTGAGCAGGGATTTGTAAGAAGAAGTTTGATTCCAAATCTGTTGTATCAAGTTTCTGCAAACATGAGACGAGTTGATCAGGTTGCGTTGTGTGAAGTGGCCAAGGTCTTTTTGCAGGAGCGTGAGGGTGATTTGGCTCGTCCAGATGAGGACCGACGATTGGCGTACCAGCCATATCATGCAGCTGGTGTGGTGAGTGAGAAGGGAAATGAAACTCCATTCATGCGTGCTAAAGCCGCGGCACTGGGAATGTTGGATGCGCTTGGCGTTGCGTATAGAACAGAGCCAGGTGAGCACTTCACTAATTGGATGCACCCAGGCCGCAGTCTGACAATCTATGTGAATGATGAGCGAGTTGGTGATGTGAGCGAGTTGCATCCGGCGTACATGGATGAGTTTGATCTAGAGCATCGTGTGGGATTCTTTGAGATTGATTTGACCACAGTTGCTGAACATCTTGGAAGCACCATTGAGTACACGCCGTTGCCAAAGTTCCCAGCAGTGAAACGAGATTTGGCGTTTGTGGTTCCAGAGCATTCTCGATATGACTACATTGTTGA
>CAYZOG010000043.1:0-5805 GCA_964480225.1 uncultured Gammaproteobacteria bacterium
TGGGGATCTGAGTAGGAGAGGTTGTTGATGCGACGTAGTCGCGGGGTTATGCTGCTGCGCGTCGACGTTCCTCCGGGAAGACCCGGCAGCCGATGCCAGCAACTTGAATTTCGCCAAGAACGATGTACGTGTCTCCGTAGTTGATCTTCAGGTTGCTGTCTGGGGTCTCTTCCGGTTCAAAGATGATGACCGGCAGACAACTGTTTCCAAAGACAACGGTCGGACCCTCGTAGAAGCGAACTTCCAGCCGGTAACTGGGGTTACCAGGCTCCAGCGCTTCCAGGATTGCGAGTTGAACCTCCTGGTCGTTGTCGAACTTGTCGAGCAAGGGCCAGAAGGCAGGTCGGCTGAGGGCGTACTCAATCCACGCACCGACAATCAGGACTTTGTGGATTTTGCGCCAATTTCTACCAATGGGGCGAGTTGGTGCTTTGATCCGTGAAACTGTTGCGGTCATGGATAGTCTCCAGGCTAGGGTTGTTCAAAGAGCGACCGACCAAACTATCACAAATTAAAAAAATTGTCAAGTATCGACCAACAATTTTGTCAGTAAAAAACCTGCAATTTAAGTAAAAAAATAGACCACGACTGGAATTGCCGTGGAATATTAAGGGTTTTTGGGCTCGTTGTGTGTCTAGCCGCCGTCTGCGAAGTAGCCGCGACTCGCTGCCCAGAGCTCCTGGTTGAGCGCTTCCTGGAGCTTGGAAAGGTCTTCTGGACCCTCCAGTTCCAGGAAAAGCCCTTGAGGGTGCTGGTTGGGGGTTTGGAAGATGACCTTGGTGATTCTGGGGAAGTTGGGAGCCTGCATGTAGTCAGTCTCGGCCTCAAAGCCGGTGGTGTCTCCCTCTTGGACATCCCCAAACCAGGTGGGCCAAGCTTCCAGGACCTGCTTCGCAACCAGAGTAATCCCCAGTTTTTGAGTCAGAATCCTCATGAACTTGAAGAGAATCGCATTCTCTTTGTCGTTCGGGTTGGTGTTTCTTCGCCGTCGCCTCATTCTCTCCCTCCTTTTGCGAGACGCTCAAAGTAAAGCAAAATTGGGTGTTTTTGCCAAGGGGGTTGTGGATAATCAGAAATTTCGCTAAAATAAGACAAGCTAGAAAAAGGGGAGAAGTGGGCCAGGCTATTGACAGTATTTTGGCCATCATCTATACTTTCCCCAGTTATTTATGGCAAAGCAAGACGTTGTCGAATTCACAGGAGCAATTGAAGAGCTCCTACCTGGCGGAACCTTTAGAGTTCAGCTAGACAATGCACACGAGATCATCGCTCATCTCTCAGGGAAAATGCGACGATTTCGTATTCGCTTAACAGCAGGCGACCGTGTAAAGGTTGAGATGTCTCCTTATGACTTGTCAAAAGGGCGCATCACATTCCGACTGTAGCAATTAGCTACGCGAAGCGGGGACACCGATCTGACTGTTATGCCGATTACAGTGTAATCGGTTTTTGACTTTATCAAGTATGAAAGTACGTGCATCAGTAAAAAAAATGTGTAAGGACTGTAAAGTTTCTCGCCGAAAAGGACGAGTTATTTGTACATGTAAAAATCCTAAGCATAAGCAACGTCAAGGATAATCTATGGCTCGAATTTCAGGTGTAACAATCCCAAAGGATAAGCGCGTAGAGATTGGTCTTACCTATGTATTTGGTATTGGTCCAACAAGCGCAGCAGAAGTATTGAAGAAAGCAAATGTAAATCCTGACACTAGAGTTAAGGATTTGAAGCAGGAAGAAGTGGACCGATTGCGACAGATTATTGAAAAAGAATACCGCACAGAAGGTGACCTACGTCGTGACCTTAGTGCAGCAGTAAAGCGTCTTAAGGACATTCGTTCATACCGTGGATCACGTCATATGAAGCGTTTGCCTGCTCGTGGACAGACCAGTCGTGTGAATTCACGAACTGTTCGTGGAAACAAGCGATCTACAATGGGATCAGGACGTAGAACAGTTTCTAAGACATAGTTGTTGAATAGATATGGCTCAGAAGAAAAAGAAAGTTGCAAAGAAGAAGAATATTCGCAACGTGACCAAAGGGTCTGCGTATATTTCTGCTACCTACAACAACACTATTGTGTCTTTGACAGATGGAGATGGAAACGTGTTGGCATGGAGCTCAGCTGGACAGGTTGGATTTAAAGGACCTAAGAAAGCTACTCCGTATGCTGCCAGCATGATTGTGAAAGATGTTGCAGAAAAAGTAGAACCTTACGGATTGAAAGAAGTTGACGTATACGTTAGAGGAATTGGACAGGGGCGTGAAGCTGCTGTGCGAGCATTGAACACACAGAATATTCAGGTATTGAGTATTCGTGATGTGACCCCAATCCCACACAACGGATGTCGTCCACGTAAGCGTCGTCGCGTATAAGCCTATGCCAGTACACTATCAAAAAGGAAAATGTGGAATGTGTCGCCGTGAAGGTGTAAAGCTCTTCTTGAAAGGAGAGAAGTGTTATACTACCAAATGTCCAATGACACGTCGTCCATATGCACCAGGTCAGCATGGACCAAATCGTCGTGCTCGTCTTTCAGACTTTGGAAAGCAGTTGCGAGAGAAGCAGAAGGCTAAGCGAATGTACGGTTTGACTGAGAAACAGTTTGTGAAGTACGTAACTGTTGCTGGAAATAAAGAAGGAAACACAGAGGATGTTTTGCGAGGTCTACTTGAGACTCGTCTTGATAACGTGGTGTACCGTCTTGGATGGGCAACTTCACGTTTTGAGTCACGTCAGCGAGTAAGTCACGCACACATTCGTGTAAACGGAATTAAAGTAAACATTCCATCATACAAAGTAAAAGTTGGTGATGTGATTACCATCAAGAATCCAAAAGCGTTTGCAAACGTTGCGGAGAAGGTAAAGAAGCATGACACACCATCATGGCTTACTATGGATCCGTCAAAGATGGAAGGAAAAGTAACCAATCTCCCAACTAAGGAAGATTTGGATACAAACTTTGACACTAAACGAATTATCGAGTTTTACTCACGTTAATCTATCTCTATGGAGGAGCTTCTTCTACCTAACTCAATCACATACACCGACGGTGATAAGGCAAACACCGGTGAAGTTGTGGTTACTCCGTGTTACCACGGATACGGTACAACACTTGGAAACATGTACCGTCGTGTTTTGCTATCATCATTGCCTGGAGCTGCAGCTACTGCGGTAAAGATCAAAGGTGTATCACACGAGTTTGATGGAATTGACAGTGTTAAAGAAGATGTTGTACAGGTGATGCTTAACCTAAAGAAGTTGCGCGTACGTGTGCACGCTGAAGGTGAAGTAAAGCTATCACTTAAGAAAAAGGGTGCTGGAGCAGTGACTGCAGCAGACTTTGAAGCAACATCAGATGTTGATGTGGTAAACCCAGATCTTCACATTGCTGAGATTACTGGAAGTGACGAATTTGAGATGGAAGTGATTGTAAAGCGCGGAAGAGGGTTCGTGACAGTAGAAGAGCGTGAGGAAGAGAACCTAGAACTTGGAATGATTGGTCTAGATGCTGTGTTTTCACCAGTTGTAGACATGGGATACTCAGTAGACAACACTCGTGTTGGTGACGTTACCAACTATGAGAAGTTGACCATGAAGATTGAGACTGATGGAACAATCACTCCAAAAGAAGCGGTTGACCAGTCAACACAGATTTTGTTGAATCACCTAAATATTATTCAGTCTGGAGAAGGTGCTGCTCCTGCCGAGGCAGAAGTAGAGGAGGCGCCTGAAGTATCAGAAGAGGAGGCTAGTGCCTAAACCATATGCGTCATGCAAGCTCAAAAGTAACACTTGATCGTAAGAAAGCTCAGCGAGAAGCGCTGTTGCGATCTCTTGCAGAATCAGTAATCTTGCGCGAGAAAGTAGTAACCACTATTGCTAAGGCAAAGGCGGTTAGACCAATTGTTGAAAAGTTGGTTACTCGTGCTAAAAAGAACACCTTGCATGACAAGCGTGAGATCTTGAAGGTGGCATACACCACAAATGCGATGCAAAAGCTTACTAAGGAGATTGCTCCTCGGTATGCTGATCGTGCTGGTGGATACACCCGTATTACTAAGATGCCTCCACGTCGTGGTGATGGTGCAGATATGGCCCTAATTGAATTTGTATAATATGGAGCAAGCAGTACATACAATTGATGCAGCAGGACGCGCACCAGGACGAGTTGCCAGCGAGGCAGCAGTATTGTTGATGGGAAAGCATAAGCCAAGTTTTGAAAAGAACAAGATTGTTGGAGATAAGGTTGAGGTGGTAAATGCAGCTAAGATTAAAATTGATCCTAAAAAGCTTACAGGTAAGATCTACTACAAGCACACCAACTACCCTGGTGGTTTGAAGGAGACTACTTTGAAGAAGCAGATGGAGAAAGATCCTACTAAGGTTATTTTGATGGCAGTAAACAAGATGTTGCCAAAGAATAAGCTTAGAAAGGAAATGCTTAAGAATTTGACGATTAGCGCGTAAGTATGGCAAATGCAGAATACATCCCAGCAGTAGGACGAAGAAAGAGCGCAAGCGCACGTGTTCGTCTTATTCCAAATGGAAAAGGAGCTATCACTGTTAATGATCAGGAATTGAAAGCATACTTCCCAACACAGACATTGCAGGACGCTGTTATGGCGCCACTTAAAGAAGTTGGTCGTGATGAGAGTGTTGATGTGACCGTTAAGGTTGTTGGTGGAGGAAAGCAAGGGCAGTCAATTGCAGTACAGATGGGAATTGCTCGCGCATTGAACGCACTTGATGAAACAACACGTAAGCAGTTGAAAGCTAAAGGATTCTTGACTCGTGATGCACGAGTTAAAGAAAGAAAGAAGCCAGGACGCCACAAAGCTCGAAAGGCTCACCAGTGGGGAAAACGATAACTTCCACAAAACACAATTTCAAACACGCAAAACACACCCTCGCGGTGTGTTTTGCTATGTCCTCGCATTAGTTAGAGATCGTCATTCTGTAATGCTGCGGAATGTTTGTAATTGTGTTTTGTTTCAGTAAGTGGGGTGCCTTTTCAAAGCGGTGTTTTCACCGTACAATAGGGACATGGCGCTATCAGTCGCAAAAAACACCACATGGATGACCATTGCCTCAATTGGGCAGAAAGTGGTCTCTTTTTTGTATTTCACTTTGGTGGCGAATGCGATTGGAGTAGAGGACACTGGAAAATACTTTTTGGCGCTGTCGTTTACCACTGTGTTTTCTATCTTTGTAGATGTGGGAATGTCTTCTGTGCTGACTCGTGAGGTGGCAAAACAGAAAAATAAAGCCAAAGCGTACTTGCAAGAAGTGCTTACTACAAAAATCATTACCGGATTCTTGGCGTATGGCGGGATTTTGATTGCGATGTGGTTGTTGGGATATGGACTGGAGCTTCGCCAGTTGATTATGGTTGCTGGTGTGGTAATGATCTTGGACTCAATCCACCTGACGTATTACGGAGTGTTTAGGGCGTTGCAAGATGTGAGATGGGAGTCTTTGGGAATGCTTGGATCACAAATCCTAACTATGGTGTTGGGACTGTATGCAATTCATTTTGGATTGCCGTTGGTGTATCTGATCTGGGCATTTGTTGTGGCAAGTGCGTTGAATGTGCTGTACGCTGCAATTAGATTGAAGCAACTGCATAAGATCACATATCGACCAAAGCTCAGTAGAAAAGTGATCGCCCCAATCATCAAAATGGCATTGCCGTTTGCGTTGGCGGGAATCTTTGCGAGAATTTATTCGTCACTAGATACAGTGTTATTGGAAAGAATGGTTGGAGAGTATGAAGTTGGGTTGTACAGCATTCCATTTAAGATCA
>CAYZOG010000044.1:0-2645 GCA_964480225.1 uncultured Gammaproteobacteria bacterium
AGTGATTTCTTCAATCGTGTGACATTGCTCTAAAGTGATGTCACCGATTTTTGTTCTGCAGAGTTCTTGGGCAAATGCGCCGGTGCCAAGCGTTTGTCCTAGGTCATGCACCAGTGTTCTGATGTAGGTTCCAGTTCCGCAACGCACACGAAGTGTTGCACTGGGCCAGTTGAAGTCTAGAATTTCAATTTCATAAATTGTTACGCGACTTGGTTGTCGCTCAACTTCTTTTCCTTCACGCGCCAGTTCATACAATTTTTTCCCACCAATCTTTTTGGCGCTGTACATTGGCGGCAGTTGATCAATTTCACCAATAAAGTTTGGGAGTACTTCTTCCAGTTGTTTTTTGTCGAATGCGACTGCACCTGGAGTCTCCGTAATCTGGCCGTCACTATCCTGGGTGTCACTGGTCGCCCCAAACCGAGCCTCCACAACATATTCTTTTTCTTGTCCTTTAAATTCATCTAAGCGTTTTGTGGCGTCTCGTTCTACACCAACCACAAGAACACCGGTGGCAAACGGGTCTAATGTCCCGGCATGGCCAATTTTCCTAATTTTAGTAATTCCGCGTAATTTAGCGACAATGTCGTGGGAAGTCCACGTTTTGGGTTTGTTTATGTAGAGGAAGGGCATATGCTTGCATTTTTACTTATTTTTGCTATACTCGCAACACATTTACCTAGAAATTTCGACAAAATGAACGTCACAGAGCTCGCGCGAAGAATGCGAATGAACAAAAAAGTGCTTCTGGAGGTCCTTCCGGAGTTTGGTTTTGATATTGGAGAACGCGCGATTAAAGTGGATGATCGTGTGGCGCAGAAGATTTTGCGACTGCAGAGAAAGATTAAGGAAAAGCTTGAGCGGCAGAAGGAAGCAGAAGCAAAAAAGCGTAAGGAGCTTGAGAAGCAGATGCGTAAGGAGCGTGGTGAGACGGTTGAGATTCCAGATAGAATTACGGTTCGTGATTTTGCGGACAGATTGGGATTGCCAGTGACTGCAATTATTGCGGAGCTGATGAAAAACGGAATCCTTGCAAACTTGAATGAAGATATTGATAAGGACACTGCGACTGTGTTGGCGGAGGATTTGGGATTTGCAGTGAAGGAGAATGAGGGAGCAGAGCAGAAAGATGAAGTCGCAGAAACTGCGCAGACATTGGAGGAGCAATTGAAGGCTCAGGATGATGACGCGCTTGAGAAGCGTCCGCCAGTTATTGTGGTGATGGGGCACGTTGATCACGGAAAGACTCGATTGTTGGATGCGATTCGTGAGACAAACGTGATTGATACTGAGTCTGGTGGAATTACACAGCACATTGGTGCGTACCAGGTGGAGCACGAGATGAAAGAAGGTGGGGCAGCAAGAAAGCTTACCTTTGTGGACACTCCTGGTCACGAGGCCTTTACCGTAATGCGTAGCCGTGGTGCGCGTATTGCTGATGTTGCGATTTTGGTTGTGGCTGCGGATGACGGAGTGATGCCACAGACAGTGGAGGCAATCAACATTATTCAGGCGGCTAAGTTGCCAATGGTGGTTGCGATTAACAAAATTGATAAACCTGAGGCTAACATTGAAAAAGCAAAGACAGAGTTGTCTCAGAGAAATATTGTTCCTGAAGAGTGGGGAGGAAAGACACCAATGGTGCCAATCTCTGCTAAGGAAGGAACTAACATTGATGATTTGCTAGAGCACTTGTTGTTGGTAGCTGATGTGAATGAAGGAGATATTCAGGCAGATCCAAATCGTCCAGCGCTTGGAACGGTTATTGAGTCTCACGTTGACAAGGGGCAAGGTCCAGTTGCAACGGTGTTGATTCAGGCGGGAACATTGAAGTATGGAGATTCGCTAGTAGTGAATGACCAGATTTACGGAAGTGTGCGAGCGATGAAAGATTTCCGTGGAGATGATGTTAAGGAAGCTGGCCCATCTACACCAGTGAAGATTCTTGGATTTAAATCTGCACCTGAGGTTGGAGATATTTTGGATGTGGCTGCAGAGAAGGGAGCAAGTAAGATTCGAAAAACAAAGACCAAGTCACAAGCTGCTGCGCCGGCAACTGTTCAGGCTGCGCCATCTAGTGATGAGGATGATGATGACAAGAAGAAGGTGTTGAACTTGGTGGTAAAGGCCGATGTGCTTGGATCACTTGAGGCGATCTTGGCTTCTATTGAGAAGTTTCAGCATGACGAAGTTGCGGTTAAGGTGATTGCCAAAGGTCTTGGAAACATTACTGAGGCGGAGATTGACCGTGCTGAGGCATCTGGTGCGCAGGTAATGGCGTTCCATGTTAATGTGCCGCACAGTGTTAAGGATTTGGCTGATAAGAAAGAGGTGGTTGTGGGGCGGTTTGAGGTGATTTACGCATTGCTAGAATATATTGAGGCGCAGCTACAGAAGTTGTTGCCATCAGAAAAGATCATTCACGAGTTGGGATATGCCAATGTGTTGGCAATCTTCCGCGCGGACAAGAAGGCGCAGACTGTTGGTGCGCGTTTGGAAGAAGGAAAGTTTACGTTGGAGGCTCGTGTGCGAATCAAGCGTGGAGAAGATTATGTTGGTGATGCAAAGCTTGAGAGTTTGCAAATTGGAGCAAGTAAAGAAAAAGAAATTCCAGCTGGTACTGAGTTTGGTATGAAGTTGGTGAC
>CAYZOG010000044.1:2745-5762 GCA_964480225.1 uncultured Gammaproteobacteria bacterium
CCCCAAAAGGGATTTTAAAATTAACAAATAAAAGTATGGAGTTTTCTGATGCAAACTTTGATCAGGAAGTTTTACAAAGTGACGTGCCCGTTCTTGTGGATTTTTGGGCGCCGTGGTGTGGGCCTTGTCAGCAGATGAAGCCGTTGGTTGAAGAGCTTGAGGCTGAGCACAACGGGAAAGGTTCGGTAAAAATTGGGAAAATCAATGTTGATGAAAATCCAAACACCGCTGGAAAGCATGGTGTGATGAGTATCCCGGCTTTCAAAGTGTTTAAAGGTGGGCAGGTTGTTGCCGAGGCAGTTGGCGGAATGACCAAGGAGGATTTGGTAAAACTGATTGAGCGCGGAACAGCGGCGTAAAGCTTAAAAGAAGAAGGAAACCCCTCTCATGTGAGAGGGGTTTTTGGTTGACAAAACTAGATAAAAAGGGTAGTTTGGACCATCCGCCTTTGTTGCGGTGTTGTTTTAAACCACATAGAATCAAAGGAGCTTTGCATGGCAAAGAGTGTCGAGAAACTCGTTAGAGAGTCTCGTCAGGCTCTGCTACACGCAGAGCTCGTCGAAATTGCACGCGAGAATAGCCCCACTGGTGCTGGCAAGATTGCTGCGCGCCGTGGGTTTCCACCTCGTCAGTGTAAATCAGTCGTGTCCCTCGCGCAGTTGCGACGGGACCATCTCGAGGCTTTTACCGGCCTCATTACCCCGGAAGGGCACGCTCGCTCGGAGGAATCCGATACAGAGCACGCCTTAAGGAGAAGAAGAATGACCGGAAGGTTGAGACAGAGGATTGGGGGTGTTAAAGACCCTCAAGAGCGGCTACGGCTGCTCTTTGGCAAGATGGGCGAACACCCAGAGCTCAAGCAGGACGCGGAAACGTATCTGGAGGAGCTTTTGGGTGATAGCGCATTCCCTGCGCTTTGGTGCGTCGATCGAGACAGCGACCGGAGGCCACTGCTCCTGGGCGTTGTCCCAGAGGAGGAGGGGGAGCTCTCCCCAAGGATGTGCCTGGCGTTCTATCCCAAGGACTTCAACCGTGAGGGGCAGATGCATCCCTCGGACATCATCGCGATGGTGTCCATGCGCGGGTTGCAGGCCACTATGGGGTGGAATGGCGATCGCATGGAAGCGATTGCTCGTCGTGTGCTGGAGCGCTGCCTGGAGGTCGTTCTGCCTGGAGGTCGGAAGATCTGGCTGGTGGGGACGATGATTACGGTCTGTCGTCATTACCTGGATCCGGAAGATGATCTGGCCAGGGCTGTGGAGCGAGATATCCTGATCCACCACTTCCGTGATGCACGAATGGGCGAACTTCGTACACGACACCTGCCGGAACACATGGAACCGGCTGGGGGTCGCGGCGCTCACCAGACCATCACTGACCTTCAGAGAGAGCTTGACCCGATCGTGGATCGGTTCAAGGCGCTTGGGATGACAGATGAGGAGATCCGGAAGGAGTTCCTCAGATGGCTGACTGAACGAGCCAAAACAACCGCCATTGGTGAGTACATCATCATGGTGGCGGGCAATCGGAAGGTCTTCCGCTGGGACGACTCTGCGCGAGCGCAGCTTCTCTACCAGCACTACTTTGAGCAGGCGGTTGATTCCATGATGGAAGCACCTGCTGGAAGTCCTATGCGCTGGGCCATGTTCGAAGAGATGGGATCTATGGACATGTGGCGTATGCGGGGTTTCTCTCGGCAGAAGGTCTGCGATAAGTTCGTGCAGGCGCTGACCGAGCAGTTGGCCAAAGGGCGCGCGTCCTTTGTCTACTGGGTCCTGTATCACTTCGCTGAGAAGATGGGGCTTAAGGCACATCTCGAGATCAAGACACGGGGCACCTACCAGCTCGAGCACACGATCGCTGAAGCGGTCATGAAGCAGCTTGCGGTCAAGGCGTACGTCATGGCCAAAGAGTCTGGTGATCTGGGAATCGCGGCCGCTTTGTCACAGCGATGGGACGTGGTGGACCACGATGCATTGACTGAAGAGTCGGTGCGAGAGTTCATCCCGCGGATCGCTGAGATCGTGGCTAAGGATCCTGAAGCTTACGCAAAGGATCCAGATCTGACCGAACTCCTGGATTACCTGAGTGAAGGCCTGGAAGGTCTGACCGATGGTGAGGACGAGGACAAGTCCAAAGATCGGCGAGAGCATGAGGCTCTGCTTGAGATGGGTCGTGAGCGCCAGGAGGTGTACGACGACCTGGTCCGTGAGGCCAAGTGTGAGATCCGCGAGACAGTGGAGACCGCACTCGACCTGGAGCAGCCCATCGTGCTCCGCTTCGACGAGCACATCATTCCTGATGATTCGGCCAAAGCAGCTGGCCGCCGTCACTAGTCCTTAGTGGCGATGAGTCCCATCCGGGACGAAAGTTTCAAAACCCCCGCCTCGCGCAACCGCTTGGCGGGTTTTTGATATTGGAGTACTGTAGATAGACAGGGCGGGTTCGTCCAGAATTTTCAAAAATATGTCAGTTTTTCAAAATGCGTTGAAACAATTGGAGGCTGCTGCAGAGCAGAGCGGGGTGTCACAAAACACACTTACAGTTTTGGGTGCGCCACAGCGGTTGGTTCAGGTTCAGGTCCCGTTGGTGCGGGATGATGGTTCTGTGATGTTGGTTGAAGGATATCGAGTCCAGTACAACAACGCGCGCGGTGCGTACAAAGGTGGATTGCGATTTCATCCAGACACCAACTTGGATGAGGTGAAGGCGTTGTCATTTTGGATGGCAATCAAGTGTGCGGTGATCAATGTGCCGTTTGGTGGGGGAAAGGGTGGAATGCAAGTTAACCCTAGAGAGCTTTCTGAAGCAGAGTTGGAACGACTGACTCGTGGGTTTGTGCAAGGAATTGCAGATGTGATTGGTCCAGAAAAAGATGTGCCAGCACCAGACGTAAACACCACACCGCAGATCATGGGATGGATTGTTGATGAGTATGCAAAGGTGAGTGACTCTGCAAAAGCTAAGGCAGTGGTAACTGGGAAACCAGTTGAGGCTGGAGGATCAGAGGGGAGAAC
>CAYZOG010000045.1:0-1576 GCA_964480225.1 uncultured Gammaproteobacteria bacterium
TGACCAGATCTGTATACAGAACTGGTGTTGATATTGATGATTTGGTGTTGGGAATTTTGGCTACTGCTGAGGCTGTGGTTACAAGGCGACAAAAGGAATTGGGAGTTGTGGTAATCAACTTGGGAGGTTCTACAACCAGTATGGCGGTGTATGAAGAAGGTGATGTGATTCATACGGCGGTGTTGCCAATTGGATCAGAGCACGTAACCAATGATATTGCTATTGGTTTGCGAACCTCTATTGATGTGGCAGAGCGAGTGAAGATTGAATATGGGAACGCTGTTGCCAAAGGAATCCACAAACGAGAGAAAATTGATTTGGCAGACTTGGGAGCAGATGAATCAGAAGAAGTTTCTAAAAAGTATATTGCAGAAATTATTCAGGCGCGTGTTGAAGAGATTTTGGAACGTGTTGATACAGAACTTAAAAAGATTGGACGTAGTAGAATCTTGCCAGCTGGTGCGGTGTTCACTGGTGGTGGAGCAAAGCTACCCGGTGTTGTTGATGTGAGTAAAGACATCTTGCAATTGCCAGCATCACTTGGGTATCCATTAGAATTATCCAGTGTAACGGACAAGGTAAATGACTTGTCATTTGCCACGGTGATGGGATTGGTTCAGTGGGGGCTGCAAATGAGAATGGGCGAGAGTCGTGGATGGGGAAGTGTGATTGGAAAGTTCAAAACCGTAGACAAAGTGAATAAACAAGTGAGAAAGTGGTTCAAATCACTTATCCCATAACAAGGGTTGCGCTCATGCGCAACTTTCTTGTACACTACAGGTGTGGCTTAGCCCACCTTTTGTTATTTATAGGGAGGTTGAGCAAAAAAAGTATTCAAGACAAATATGCCTGAAGTAAAACCGGCAATTGAAACATTCGCAAAAATTAAAGTAATTGGTGTTGGAGGTTCTGGAAACTCTGCGGTAAACAGAATGGTAAGCGCGAGAATTCGCGGTGTGGATTTTGTTGCGGTGAACACAGACATCCAGGCATTGCATCATTCAATGGCACAAAAGAAAGTGCAAATTGGTAAAGGTGCAACTCGCGGGTTGGGCGCTGGAATGGATCCAAACATGGGGCGCGCAGCTGCGGAAGAATCACAAAACGAGCTTAGAGAAATGCTAAAAGGGACTGACATGGTGTTTATCACCTGTGGTCTTGGTGGAGGAACTGGAACTGGTGCAGCGCCAGAAATTGCAAAGATTGCACGAGAGATGGGAGCGCTTACTGTTGCAGTTGTAACAAAGCCGTTCACATTTGAAGGTGCGCAACGTCGCAACATTGCAGATGATGGATATGATGAGTTGATTGCAAACGTGGACACCATCATTAGTATTCCAAATGATCGTGTGTTGCAGATTATTGATAAGAAAACATCTCTTCTTGATGCGTTTAAAATTGTTGATGACGTGTTGCGTCAAGGTGTTCAAGGGATTTCAGAAATTATTACAACACCAGGATTGATCAACATCGACTTTGCGGACGTGAGAGCAATCATGTATGACCGTGGAACTGCGCTCATGGGAATTGGAAAGGCAAGTGGAGATAGTCGTGCGGTAGAAGCTGCCAAGTCTGC
>CAYZOG010000045.1:1676-5713 GCA_964480225.1 uncultured Gammaproteobacteria bacterium
ACTATGCATTGTCCGGTTTGCAGAAATAAAGAAACAAAAGTGGTGGATTCTCGCGTGGCTCATGATGGTCTGAGTATTCGTAGAAGGCGTGAGTGCGAGAAATGTCAGTATCGGTTTTCTACAACAGAGGAGGCCGAAATTTTGGATATCACTGTGGTGAAAAGTGACGGGGCTCGGGAAGCATATTCTAGGGATAAGCTTTCAAAAGGTGTGTTTAGAAGTTTGGAAAAGCGATCATATACCACAGAGCAATTTAAAAAATTGATTCAGCAAATTGAGCAGGAGATTCAAAAAGCTAAGAAGCGAGAGGTGACCAGTTTGCAGATTGGTGAAGCGGTGATGAAGCATTTGAAAAAGTTCGATAAGGTGGCGTATATCAGATTCGCTAGTGTGTACCGCCAATTTGAAGATGTGAAAACGTTCCAAAAAGAACTTAACAGTTTGATGCGCAAGCGTCGTAAGTCACAAAAGAAGTAGTATGACTGATGAACAATATAAGGAGTTGGTAAAACTTCTCAAAAAGAATATCGAGCTTTCTGAAGTTGCGGCGCACACCAGCAAAGGGATTAGGCGTCATCAGATTGTGATGAGTATTTGGTCTTGGATCAAGATTGGAATTATTGTGTTGGTGATTGTGTGGGCGGCGGTGTCTATTCCAAAATATATTCAGGGGCAGATCAATGGATTTAAAGCTGGGTTTACCAGTGGTGATCCAGATGTGATTTTAGAGCAGTTTGGGATTGAAAACTTTTCTCCAAGTGCTGTGTTAGAGCGATTTAAAAGTGATGGTGAAGCAGCAGAGTAATTTTGTAGAGTTAGTGTTTGCTGCGTGCCAGCAGATTCCGTCAGGCAAGGTGGTAACCTATGCTGATTTAGCGAGCGCGATTGGGAAGCCGGGTGCGGCAAGAGCGGTTGGGAATGCGCTGACTACTAATAGAGACACGCAGACAACGCCGTGTCATCGTGTGGTGAGGGCGAATGGTGAAGTTGGTGGATATGCGTTTGGCTCTGTAAAAAAGATTGCGCGATTGCGTGAGGAGGGTCTTGTGATTGCTGATGGTAAGATTCAGGATTTTAATGAGTGTAGATTTGTATATGCCTAAACAGAACAACGCACAATTGCATACTGTTGTGGTGGCCGCCGTAGTTGGTGTGGCTGCTGCGTTTTTGGTTATGCATATGTATGAGCGGTTTACTGGTGATGCAACATTGGTTGGGCCGGGTGCAGATGAGATTACGGTAGATCCACAGCAGGTGAAGCAAGGGATTGAGGGGTTGAGAGATGAGGAGGCTGCGACTATTGCGGTTGTGCAGGCGGTAAGTCCTGCGGTGGTAAGTATTGGAATTTATCAGGAGCAGCGTGCGGCGTTTAATACGACTGGTCGTTCTCCTTTTGACGAATTTTTCTTTGGTGTTCCATTTGAGCCGCAACCTGCGCAAAGCGGGACTGGGCAGGTGATTCAGGTTGGAGGTGGAACTGGGTTTGTGATTGCTGAGGATGGATTGATTGTGACCAATCGTCATGTGGTTGATCATGAGAGTGCAGAGTATCGGGTGATGTTGGCAGATGGTCAGGAGTTGGTGGCAGAGGTTCTTGCTAAGGATCCTGTGCATGATATTGCGTTGATTAAGGTTGAGGCGTCCGGCCTCCCTACGGTCGGCCTAGGAAACTCCGACGACATTGTCATTGGCCAGACCGTGATTGCAATTGGAAACGCGTTGGCAGAATTTGAAAACACGGTGACGCGTGGAATTGTGTCTGGAGTAAATCGTCGTGTGGTTGCAGGTGACGGACGTGGATCTAGTGAAGTAATTGAAGAAGCAATTCAAACTGATGCGGCAATTAACTCTGGAAACTCTGGTGGGCCATTGATTAATCTCTCCGGAGAGGTAATTGGTGTGAACACCGCGGTGAGCAACCAAGGACAGTCTATTGGATTTGCAACGCCAATTAATGTTGCGCGCCGAGCAATTGAATCTTTAGAAAAGTACGGAAGGATTGTGCGACCATGGCTTGGGGTGAGATATGTGATTGTGACACCGCAGTTTGCAGCGCAAGATGGTCTAGGTGTTGAGTATGGCGCATTGATTGTGTCTGGTGGTATTGGGGAAGGTGCAGTGATTGCCGATTCTCCAGCTGAACAAGCCGGCCTTCAAGAAGGTGATGTGATTTTAAGCGTGGACGGACAGCGAGTTGATCTCAATACACCACTTGCGAGCGTGCTGGCAGATTATTTGCCAGAAGATGAAGTTGAGCTTATGATCTATAGAGGCGGCCAAGAAGAAAAAATAAGTGTAACTCTTGGCGAATTTGAATAATTAACAAAAAGTATGGGACTTAGACCAGAAGGGTTTCGGCCAGAACGGATGGCTGAAGCAGCAAAGCAAAAAAAGAAGGCTCCTGAGCAGTCACGTGAGCAAGAAAAGGTGCCTGAGGTTTTACAGCGTGTTATTGAGGTGGCAAACAAGGTGCATGAGGCCACACTTCAGCAATCAACTCCAGAAGCTGCGGCTGAGTTGAAAAAGCGCAAAGAACAGGCTCGTGAATTGATTAACGAAGTTCTAAGTCAGGTAACAGACTATACCAATGCTATTGCCGGCCTAGAAAGAACTGCAGCAAGAATGGCGTATGCTACGGATTTGGTAAAAGCAAGGCGGCACACAGAAAACGCAGACAAGAGAAGAACTAGGGCACATAATAGTTTGATGTCAAAGATTGCATCAGCAACACGGTACATTCAGTTTAATTTTGGTGAGATTAGCGAAACCGCGCTGGGTGATTGGGAGGATGATCAAGAAGAAAAAGGCGAGATGCTTTTGGAGGTGAACCGAGTAAAGTTCCCACAGCCATTATTCTCAAGTCACACCAATCGTTACGAAGTAACAGATTGGGCGGTAAGATTGAACGCCGCAATGACGACACATAAAATTGAAGTGTAAAAAGAAGGACGGTGGCCAAGGGCTCACCGTCTTTTTCTGGCCGCTGCTCATCATTTGAGCGCTTGCCGGGTTTGTTGAGTGTGAAGCGGAACCACAATCGTGCGGTACAGCTCCAGGTCATCTTCTGGAAGTGCTTCCACTTGGCTCGGGTCGCCCCAGGCCGCGCGAAATTCGTTCAGCAGGTCAGCCGGGAGGTCGTCCTGGCTGATCCGTCGAATAGTGACCGCACCTGTGCTTTTGGGCAACAGGTTTTGTCTGGTGACCGCAGCGCAGATGCGTGACGCTAATTCCAGTAGAACTTCATCAGGATTGGTGTCGCGCATTGTCCTCCCCGTAATGCGTATCTCACAAAATGATGAAGAATGACTATACACTAATAGTTGAAAATTGTCAACTTTGTTATACTTGGTTTCTATGAAGCACAAACAAACTAAAATTGTCTGCACCATCGGTCCGTCCAGTCATTCTGTGGCAAAGCTCACTAAAATGATTAAAGCTGGGATGAATGTGTGCCGGTTGAACTTTTCTCATGGAAGTTATAAAGATCACCGCGCGCTGATGAAAAATATTCGGGCGGCAAGTAAGGCGACTGGTCAGCCAATTGCGATTTTGCAAGATTTGTCTGGGCCAAAGATTAGGGTTGGCGAAGTTTCTGACGAAGGAGTGAAGCTGGTGAAAGGTTCGACAATAGAATTTAGTTGTGCGGCAAAACCGGGTAAGGATCAGATTCCTGTTGGATTGAAAACGTTGTATAAGGATGTGAAGCCAGGTGACAGAATCCTACTGGACGACGGGTTGCTTGAAGT
This sequence comes from uncultured Gammaproteobacteria bacterium, assembly GCA_964480225.1. GTDB lineage: Bacteria > Patescibacteriota > Patescibacteriia > Magasanikbacterales > JBBTQS01 > CAYZOG01. Next base: position 5,423 of record CAYZOG010000045.1, read on the forward strand.
TGAGGTGCAGCGCGTGGAGAAGAAGGACATTATTACCAAGGTTGTGGTTGGTGGTGTGCTTAAGAGTCGTAAGGGAATGAATGTGCCAACTGCGCGATTGTCAGTGAGTACCATTACAGACAAGGATAAAGAGGATCTGAAATTTGGGCTGAAGAATGGTGTGGACATTGTGTCATTGTCATTTGTGCGTAGTGCTAAGGATTTGAAAGAGCTAAAGAAGTTGATCAAGCGCGGGCTGCCAAAAGGAAAGCCGTTCCCGTTGCTGGTTGGAAAGATTGAGATGCGAGAGGC
>CAYZOG010000046.1:0-3337 GCA_964480225.1 uncultured Gammaproteobacteria bacterium
TCAATAGACGGCTCCAAAACCTGAACCGGTTGGAATCTGCGCTCTAGCGCAGCGTCTTTTTCAATATACTTCTGATATTCCTTCAGTGTTGTTGCTCCAACCGCACGCAGTTGCCCACGCGCCAATGCAGGTTTCAACATGTTAGATGCATCAATCGCACCTTCAGAACCTCCAGCACCAACAATAGTGTGAAGCTCGTCCATAAACATGATGATCTTTCCTGCAGAATCTTCAACTTCTTTAAGTACTGCTTTCAGACGATCTTCAAACTCTCCTCTAAACTTTGTTCCGGCAACCAAAGATCCAATATCTAGAGCGATCAATTCCTTGCCCTTGAGAGATTCTGGAACATCACCATCTACAATTCTTTGCGCCAATCCTTCAACAATTGCAGTTTTACCAACACCAGGTTCACCAATAAGTACTGGGTTGTTTTTAGTTCGACGAGAAAGCACTTGCATCACACGACGCACCTCCGCATCTCTACCAATAACCGGGTCTAATTTTTCGCGTCGAGCGAGCTCTGTAAAATTCTTTCCATATTTCTCAAGTGCCTGATAGGTCGCTTCTGGATCTGGAGAACTTACGCGTTGTGATCCGCGAATATCTTTCAAAACATGCAGCACGTCATCGTGCTTCACACCAAATTCGGCAAGTTCTTTTGCAACACTATTTTTCTCTGCCAAAAAACCAAGCAAGATGTGTTCTGTAGAAACATACTCGTCCTTCAACTTACGAGTCTCCGCAATCGCAGCCTGCAGCACTTGCGCAATGTCATTGCTCATAAACACCTGTCCTTTTGGACCGTGGGGGATACCAGGCGCAACCGGAAGCTCTCGCATCATGGTTTTGATAGCAGATTTAATTTCAGAAAGTTTTACTCCCAACTTCTTCAGCACAGAAACAACAACACCGCCTTCTTGGTCTAGAAGGGCGTAGAAGAGGTGGGGGAGCTCAATTTGATTGTGGCCAGTGTCATGTGCAATCGCGTGTCCTCGTTGGATTGCTTCTTGGCTTTTAGTAGTGAAATTGTGTGGAAACATAAACGTCTCGTTGATTAGCAGTCTTCCTAAATGAGTGCTAAATCCAGCATATCATAGACAAAATTAGCGTCAAGGTTTATAGTTAATTCAGTCCCGTGAGCACGACGCACGGACTCCCTTGCTCCGCTTCTCGCCGCAACCCGGTGGACACCCGCACAGACCGCTCTCCAGAGCCAAACACTGTGCGGGTGTACTTTTTTACCTAAATATTGACAAAACTGTGTTTTTACTGGACAATCTTGGTAGTTAGGCCCTGGAGGGAGAATGATCTCTAGAGATAAAGGTAGCTGGTTGAATGTGTTTGCCATCATTGCCGTGATTGGCTGTGCTGTGGCTGCGTTGCTCGTTGCAGGTCTCATCACCATTGCTATAGACCACAACATCAGAAGGTCAGCCTTCCCCTTGCTGATGCTGCAACCTGCGGAAACGCAAACCGCGGCTTTGCAGTCTGTTCCAGAGACCGGACTGCTGATCTGCAAGCTTGACGGAACCTACGGCTATGACGAATAGGCGCGGGCAAGTGATCGGCTGGACCGTGGCTGGGCTTTCCTTCGCGCTTCTAGTGTCACTTGCTGTGATGCTGTACGTGGAGTTTGCCTAGGAGATGCATGGAAGAGAAGACCGCGCACAACTTCTTTCTCATCGGCGCCAAGCTGATCATCAGCTATGTGTCGGTCGGGATCATCAACAACTTGGTCGCCATCTTTCTTGGCTGACCCTCACACCCGTCGGAACATCTGGCGGGTTTGCGTTTTGTGGTAAAATACAGGCATATGGCAGAGTTGCTAGGATTTAAATTTAGCAAAAAAACTCGTGACGAAATCATCAATCTGCCAAGCACTAAACCGCTTGGTGCTCTTCATGTTATTACTGCAAATCCAGAGATGCTGATGGCTGGGAGAAAGGATGAGGAGTTCGCCAAGATTTTACGCAACACAGAACATGTGATTGCAGATGGGTCAGGGTTTACATGGTTGTGTAATTTGACTCGGCAAACACCACCACCAAGAATTCCTGGCGTGGATTTGATGGTGGAGTGGTTGCAGTTTGCTAATGAAAATAGAAAAACTGTGTTGTTAGTTGGTGGGTCAGAAGGAACAGCACACAAACTTAGAAAAATTTTGGACAAGGTGTATCCACGGATTAGGGTAGAGCATATTCATGATGTGACCGTTGATCAAGACGGGGTTTCAGATAAAGATCTTAGCGTTATGAGTACTACGACCCCGGACTTCATCTTTGCTGCATTTGGTCACGGAAAGCAGGAAAAATGGATCGCCAAAAATCTTGACAAATTCCCAAACCAGACCATTGCAATGGGGGTAGGAGGAGCCTTTGATTTCATTAGTGGTCAGGTGAAGCGCGCACCTTGTTGGATGCGTAAATTCGGGCTAGAATGGCTATACCGAGTGATCAGACAACCATGGCGAATCGGTCGAATCATCACCGCAGTCCCACATTTCACGATTGCGGCGCTATGGCATCATTTCAAACACTATGACAGAAAGAACTAGATTTGCCCCAAGTCCAACTGGAGAACTGCACATTGGGGGAGTGAGAACAGCATTGTACACGTATTTGCATGCCCGTCAGGCTGACGGCGTGTTTATTTTGCGTTTGGAAGACACTGATCAAGCGAGAACAGTAGAAGGGTCAGATGTTAGGATTCTACAAACCTTGGAAAAATTTGGATTGACCCCGGATGAAGGAATGGTGCTGGACGCAAGTGGGGAAGCACTGACTGAGAAAGGAGATTTTGGACCATATCGCCAGTCTGATAGACTCGACATCTATAAAAAGTACGCAGATCAATTGTTAGGGGAAGGAAAATTGTATAAATGTTTCTGCACAAGTGAGCGTCTGACAGAACTAAGAGAAACCCAGCAAAAAAGCAAAGAAAAGATTGGGTACGACGGACACTGTAAAACTGCAGACACTACTGACATGACAGGACCGTTTGTGTTGCGTTTTGCTATGCCAGATTCTGGTGAGATTGTTTTGCAAGATTTGATTCGGGGAGAAGTGAGTTTTGAGGCAGAGCAAGTGGATGACTTTGTGTGTATTAAGTCTGATGGATTTCCAACCTATCACTTTGCCAGTGTTGTGGATGACCATGAGATGCAAATCACAACTGTGATTCGTGGAGTGGAGTGGACCAGTTCTTCACCAAAGCATTTGGCATTGTATGCAGCGTTTGGTTGGGATGCGCCTAAGTTTGCGCACTTGCCAGTGCTTCTAAACCCAGACAAGTCTAAGCTTTCAAAACGACAAGGTGATGTTGATGGAATTTCATT
>CAYZOG010000046.1:3437-5705 GCA_964480225.1 uncultured Gammaproteobacteria bacterium
AAGTCAGAACAGTGGTGGGCAGATGTGGTACAATTAGAGAAAGAACGAATCGCAAAACTCAGTGACGTGGGGGAGGAAAGTGGTTTCTTGTTTGCGCCAATTTCTGCCAATCCAGAAGAGGTTGTGTGGAAGAAATCTACTGCAGCAGAAACTAAAGAAGTACTAGGAAAGCTTATCGAGTTTTTGAACGCGCAGGATGCGTGGGAGAAAGATTCGTTAGAAACCAATATCAAATCGTGGATTGCAGACCAAGGCCTTGGAAACGGAGATGTGTTGTGGCCAATGCGAGTCTCACTGTCTGGAAAAGCAAAATCACCAGATCCATTTACGCTCGCGCAAATTCACGGAAAAGAATATACGCTAGAACTTTTGCAAAACACACATGATGCTTTGGCATAGGAGGGCAATTCAATTTACATCAGTTGCACTGGTTGCGGCTGTGTTTTTGGCGACTTTGCCGCTGGCTCCAGTGTTTGCCACTGAGGTTGATGAGCTAAGAGACGCGATTGAGGCAAAGAACGCGCAGATTAAGGCGATTGAGGACAAAATTAAGACCTATGAGAAGACGATTAAGCAAAAACAGCTTGAGCGTGTTTCTTTGAATAACCAAGTTGGGCTGATTGATGACCGGATTGCTAAGGCGGAGTTGGATATTGATTCTACCGGGATTCAGGTAGAGCAAATTAACTTAGAGTTGGATGCGCTGGACTATGCGTTAGAGCAGAAGGCGCAGGATATTATCGCGCACAAGGGAAATATTGCAGATTTTATCCGGCTCATTCACATGAATGACCAGAAAAGTAGTATTGAGATTTTGGCGGGCTACAAATCTATCACAGACTTTGCGGCTGATGTACAAACCACAAAAATGCTGCACTCAACACTTTCTGATTCTGCAAAGCTGTTGCAAAAGGCCAAGATTGAGCTAGAGGAGCAAAAAGAAGAGCAAGAAGAGCGCAAGACTGCGTTGCAGGACTTGTCTGAGTTGTTGGCTGTTAAACGCCAAGAATTGTCTAACCAGAAAGGGATTAAGTTGAGCTTGATTGATCAAACCGCGTCTTCAGAAAAGAAGTTTCAGGGCCTGGTTAAAAATCTTCGGTCAGAGTACGAGTCTATTGAAGGAGATATTGTGAGTATTGAGCGACAGATTCGGCAAAAGTTGGAAGGTGAGGACGCGTTTGCTGGGACTGGAGATCAGACGTTTATTTGGCCAGTGCCAAGTAAGTATGTGACTGCGTATTTTCATGATCCGGACTATCCGTATCGTCATGTTTTTGAGCATCCAGCAATTGATATTCGTGCTGGGCAGGGAACGCCAATTAAAGCGGCGCATTCTGGGTTTGTGGCAAGAACTCGGCATTGTAGCTCTCATTTGTGCTACTCATACACCGTGATTGTGGGGCAGAATCAGCTTTCAACTGTGTATGGTCACATGTCACAGATCTATGAGAAAGAAGGTGCTTTTGTGACTCAAGGAACGGTTATTGGCCTCTCAGGAGGTACTCCAGGAACGGTTGGTGCAGGACCTTTTGTGACAGGACCGCATCTTCACTTTGAAACTCGTGTAAACGGAATCCCGGTCAATCCACTTAATTATTTGCCGTAATATGGGAAAGAAACCAGAAGAAAAAGCAATGAACGCGCTCCTGTTTGTGATTTACGGAGTACTTCTTTGGATTGTGAGCTTGATTCTGCAGGCACTTACCGTCACAAAATAAGCAGCTCCTCTTGACAAAAGTGCCTTAAAATGGTACTTTTTTGTGTCTTCTTTTTTAGGAGCGCTCCACTTCCTCAAAATTTCCGCGCAAGATGGTCTTGTGCGGTGATCCTGGGGAGGGGAGTTCTAGTGAGAAAACGTTCATTTTCGGAGATGGCGCTGTTGCAGCATCAGCTCAAAGACGTCACTCTTACCGGTGACGAGCAGTACGAGCTGATGTGGCGGTACACCAACACCATCAAGCATTTGCTGCACCTCATCGTGATCGTCTGCGACGTGTCTGACGAGTACCCGTACGAGGTTCGGTTGCTTGCCGGGTGTTCCGCACTGCGAATCATCCGGAGTAGGGGAAACGGTCGGTACCTCGACGCTCCGTGGTTTGACCTGGAGCATGGTCGGGTTGCCTACCTGAGCACCATCGCAACTGCTCTTCCTGAGATGTCGGCTGCATGCACAGCAGTGGCCAACCTCCATCTCGGAAAGCGGGAAAAGACACAATACCACAAAGGCCACGGCATCTCGCCATGACCTTCAACAACCTTCACCGTCCA
>CAYZOG010000047.1:0-4417 GCA_964480225.1 uncultured Gammaproteobacteria bacterium
TTAAGTTTTGGTGTAGACATAGTAGGTTTACTTTAGCCTAAATTTACAGAGGTTTCAAGGCGTTTTTAGGTATCCACACCAGGCACAACCCAATTCTGTGGTATACTCTGTTTGTTGCTAAAATAAGCAAATCTATGAAGGTGTATATTGGAGCAGATCACGCAGGATTTGATCTGAAAGAAAAACTGATTAAATACTTTGAAGACCAGAAAATCAGCGGCATCCTAGATATTGAGATTGAAGACCTTGGTGCAAAGAAAATGGATCCCAAAGATGATTATCCAGACATCACGGAGAAACTGGTTAAGAAGGTTCGACGAGGAAAAACCAATCGTGGTGTTTTGATTTGTGGAAACGCAATTGGTGTTTGTATGACTGCAAACAAGTACAAGGGAATCCGCGCAGGAATTGGATACAACACCTACTCTGCAAAGAGCATGCGTGAAGATGATAACACCAATGTGTTGTGTTTGGCCGGACGAGTACTTTCACACGAGTATGCTCGCGCAATCATGCGCATCTGGTTGGAAACTGCGTACACCGATGAAAAGCGTCACAACCGCAGACTAGAAAAAGTTGCAGCACTTGAAGAGAACATGGAGTAAGTATGGCAAGTTGGCAGTTGGTTCCATCATTGCTTACCTCATCTCAAGACGAATTTAAACAGCGCCTTATGCTTTGTGAGGGCGCTGTTTCATTTGCGCAAGTTGATGTGATGAGTGATGACACGTTTACAGAAGGTCGCTCATGGGCAAACCCAATTGAAATCATGGACTGGGAGTTCACCACCCCGCTGGAGTTGCACCTCATGGTTGATGACCCAGAGCAAGAACTTTCTGCGTGGACGCTGGTGAAACAAGTGAAACGCGCATATGTTCATGTTGAAGCTGCAACAATTGATCCGCATCGCTCACGACAGATCATGGATGCAAACGGTTGGGAGCGCGGCGTAGCATTTAGACTAGAATCAAACCCAACAGACTTTGCGCACATTGTTTCTGTGATCGAGCCTTCTGCAGTGCTTATTATGGGGATTGCAAACATCGGTCATTCTGGACAAGAACCAGACATGGCACGAGCTGCAGAACTACTTACCACTGTTAAAGCTCAATTCCCAGAGTCAAAAAATTGGACCTTTACTATTGATGGTGGCGCAAAACCAGAAATCCTTGATCAATTGCGTGACCAAGGATTTACCAACATTGTGATGGGAAGTGCGGTGTGGGGAACTGAAGACCCAAAAGCCACAATGGCTGAAATTCAAAAAATGTAATTAGACAAACATGTCTGGAAGAACGGTCGGCTTTGCATCCGGCTTGTTTTTTTGTTGCGCTGATGCGCTCGCGCTTGTGCTTCCTCCAGCGCTAACACTGTGCTTTTGCTGATCTGCTTTAGCGGCAACACCGTGAGCCTGCATTTTCACAACACCATCTTTATTTTGCAAAACCTCCCCATCTTCTGCTGCGCGCTCTTGCTGATATCGCTCCAAATTCTCTTCTCTCTTCTGCCGATCCTTTCTCATCTGTGTTCTACGCTCCCGTTTCTCCCTCACTGCTTTTTCATGCAATGTTTCAATATGCTCAAAATCACCTTTAGTCTGCCCAACTCGTACCGCCTTTTTAAACTGATCACCATGATCCTGACGCTGACTCTTCAACATCCCTTTTTCATGCAACACTTTAAACGCAGTTTTAGCCTCCCGCTCTGTCATTGAGCTTTTTGCCATTGCACGCCGCACAGTGTTACTAGATTTCAACACATCTTTCACTCCCTTACTCTGCATACTTCCAGAACGCAAAGACCGGTTCACCATTCCGGCAAACTGTGAGGTATTAAATCGTTTTGGAATTTCTCTTGGCATGGTTTTATCTTACAGAAACTTTTCAACTGCAGCAATCGCCTCTTCATGATTTTTCACCCACACAATATCTGAATCTTTTCTCCACCACGTCAGCTGGCGCTTAGCATAATGTCGAGTTCGTTGCTTAATTTTGGCAATTACATCTTCTTCTGTCATCTCACCATCCAACATTGCGCCAACTTCTGCATATCCAATACTACTCATTGATGGCAAGTCCGCATCATACTGCGCACGCAATCGTTTAGTTTCTTCTACCAATCCCATTTGCATCATTGCATCCACCCGAGTATTGATTCGCTCATAGAGCACTTCCCGATCAATATCAATTCCCAGCTTCAGCACATCATATTTTGCTTCCGCAGTTTTGTGTGCCTGTGTTCCATCTTGTGTTTGATGCGCAATCTCAATTGCCCTAATCAAAAATCGCTTATTGTGATCTCCCAAATCTGCAACAATTTCTGAATCTACTTCTTGCGCCTTTGCCACCAACTCTTCAAGAGACATTTTCTCCAACTCTTCCCGAACCCTCTCATCCGGCACAGCGTCCGGAAGCTCATATCCATCCACTACAGCACTAACATACAAACTTGAGCCACCAACCATCACTGGCAACACATCTCGAGTATGCATATCATCAATCACCCCATATGCGTATTTCTGAAAATCGGCCAGGGTGTACGTTTCAGAAGGTTCGATAAGGTCTAGACCAAAATGCGGAATCCCCTGACGAGCCTCTACAGGATCTTTTGCCGTCCCAATATCCATCCCTGTATACACCTGACGAGAATCTGCACTGATGATTTCGCCAGAAAAATGCTGGGCCAGCGCAATACCCAAACTAGACTTACCAGATGCAGTAGGCCCAAGCACAGCAATGAGTTTTGGAAGCGGTGTAGTCATGTTGGCATTGTACCCATCGATTTGGCCGCTGTCTATGGTAGAATGGATACATATGGAAAGACCACGACAACGCAGAGTTGAATCCAAAGGTGAGACCAAACTTGAATGGTTTTACCCGCCAAAGGCTGTAATGCAAGCTGAAGCAAGGGCATCCTCAAGAAACCGCAGACCAAAAGAACACCAACCACAAACGTGGAGTGCGTTGGTGCAGATTTATCAATCTGAAGGTAGAGATCAGATGCTTGAAGCTATTGCTGATCTTGAACGGAAGGGATTTATTGGACATGCGTTTAAAGCCGCACTTGAACGTGATGGTGTTATTGATTCATCTGAACTACTGACGCAGGATGAGCCAGAATTGTTTGCCGCACCTGACCCAGAACCAACACCTGGACCGACCCCAGAACCAGAGCCTGCGCCTGACAATGTGGTTGATATTAAGAGTGCAAAGAAAAAGAAGAGCACAAAGAAAGAAAAGGCATCTCCGCAAGAAACGTTGCGAGAGTTGCGATCTATCAGAGACAGCTGGATTGAAGAGCGAGATCGCCTAATTGCAAATATTCAAAAAGCAAACCTGTCTGGAGATCAGAGAACGGTTAACAAGCTTAGTAAAATACTTGAGGACGCAGAAGAAAATCTTGCGCGTGTAGAGCAAAGAATTAGAAAAATAGAAAAGGAGCTTAGGCCAAAAATTGAAGTTGACCCTGACACAGGAGAGCCGCACGTCCGTGCCTCTCAAACTGAGGTTGATGGCGACGGAGCCGGAACAAGCAGAACGCATGAGAATGAACCAACCGTATCTGTGGATGATGCACGTCTTAATGTAGACGATGAGCCAGTTAGACGTCCAACCACTGCGGAGATTCGATCTCGTGCTCAAGAAATGTATGACGCCATTGTTGCCCGATCAGCATCGCCAGAAAATATGGAGCTGCTTATTGGTGGAGCAATTCGCTCTCTTGCAGAGGCCGCTGGGCCAAACCCGATTGGTGATTTTGAGTGGCTGAGAAAAAACTTTGTTGCAGATGGGTATGCACCTACTGATATTGGGTTGCTTGCTGTAGCACTTGGTGAGGTTTACAAACAGAAAAACGGCGCTGAACCTGACACTACTGAGGGTGAACCAATTGATCCAGACGTTGCTTCTGCAGTTGAGGACGTAGTTACTGACACTGACCCTACTCCAGACAACATTCCAAATAAGACAGAATCTTCTGAAGCAGAAACTGTGCTTGCAGAGAAAAAAGAACGTCTTGCAAAAGAGCTTGCAGAGCTTAGAAAGCAGAGAGCTGCTGTAATGACAGAACTCAAACAAAAGAAAAGAGAATTTACTGCTGAAAAAACAAAACACAAACTTAATGGAAGGGTTGATGACCCTAAAAACCCAAGCGAAAAAATCACTCAATACAAACTTCTCAAAAGAGAATACGATGACCTTAAACGCAGAAGTAAGTTTAATGATCCTAGAAAACAACTCAATGCAGCAGAGCGCACTCGCCTAGCAGAAATTGAGGCGACGTATTCTGATTTGTTTACTCTAGGAAAAAAGTTGTCAAAAGTGGTGGATAGAAAAGACGCAATCTATGTAAAACTCAAAGCACTTGAAGAACATGAAAGAGATGGCACCTTCCCAGATGAATATGAACCGGAGCCCGC
>CAYZOG010000047.1:4517-5639 GCA_964480225.1 uncultured Gammaproteobacteria bacterium
CCAATCTTTGAAACCATGGAGCGACTTGGTGTGATGCAGGAGCAAGCCAGAAATCACCACAAAAATAAACTCACCACTGAAGGAGGACAAGCTCGATACAGAGAGTTTGCTTCAGTACTCTTCTGGAACCTTGATCCAAGTGGAACACACACGTTCAAGTCTCCTGAACACAGAGCACTGTGGGATGACGTAGTAGTCGCGCTTGCTGCACAAGGCATTGAACCAATCTACCCAGATCTTACCGGAGCTGACAAAGAAATGGAGTACAATCAAAAAGAATTTGAAATAGACAGTGAACAGAAAAACTCAAACGTGCCGGAGTTTACAATCCTACAAGTCACAAGCATTGGATATAAGATAAATGGTGTGGTTGAACAAAAAGCTCGAGTCGTAGTCTCACAGTAAAATAAAAAACCGCCCCACTTGGGGCGGTTTTACTTTGCGCTTATTTACATTCCGCAATCTCCTCCTGTACCTTTGCAATAAAGTCCGCTTTGCTCAGCGTGATCTGTTCTTCCTGACCTCGCACACGGATTTGCCAATCCTCACCAGAAACTTCTTTATCTCCCACAACCAGCACATACGGAACCTTCATCTTTGCCAAGTTTCTAATCTTCTTTCCAACAGACTCATCAGAAACATCAGCCTCAGCACGAATTCCCATGTCACTCAACTCATCTGCCAAGCTCTGCGCAAACTCTTTATGCGCATCACCAACTGCCGCAAACGTAACTTGCACTGGAGCCATCCACATTGGAAGCGCACCAGCATGATGTTCAATCAAGATAGACATGAATCGCTCAATTGAACCCATGATCGCAGCGTGAATCATTACCACTCGCTCTTTTTCTCCCTGCTCATCAATACAATTAAGATCAAACCGTTCCGGAAGATTCATATCAAGCTGAATGGTTGCCACCTGCCACTCACGACCAATAGAATCATCTGCCATGAAGTCAATTTTTGGTCCGTAAAACGCGGCTTCACCAACAGCCTCTACCGCTTCAACTCCCTTTTCAGCAATCACCTCTCTAAGTTGTTGCTGCGCATTTTCCCAAACCTCTGGCTCACCAAGATACTTATCTGGTTCAGCTGGGTCATACATTGAAAGCCGAACCTTCA
>CAYZOG010000048.1:0-5251 GCA_964480225.1 uncultured Gammaproteobacteria bacterium
TGTGGTTTTATTCGACAAGAAAAATCAGCAAAACACTTCAACCGCTATTATTCCTATTCTTAATCCCACTTCCGTTCTTTATCACAACCACACCGCAAGCATTATCATTGGTGTTTGTATTTGTGACGATCATGCTTTCAAGGACCGGTGGGAAAGCTGCAACCGGCGCACGACACCTTGCGCTACTCACCGCACTCACTAGCGCAGCAATCCATCCGCTTTCTGGAATTCCAACCTTGTTGTACATGCTATACGTGTACACCAGCACCGCGCCAAGAACACCAGTTGCGCAATATGTTGTGTACACAATTTTAGGAATCCTTGCACTACCAGTTCTTACATTTTTCAGCACAGGAGCAGCACCAGATCTAAGCGCACTAGGCGCAACACTTGCCGGAGTGATTGGATTCCTCACAACACTTCATCCGCCAGATGCAACATTGATCTATCAGTTTGTGTACGAATATAAACATCTCTTCTTGCCACTCTTGTTTGTGGTAGTTGTTGGGTTCGATATCTTGTACTTCAAACCAAAATATAAAAGACCACAAAGTTGGCCACTACTTCTTACTGCAACAGTACTTCTAGTAAACGCAGTGTATTTCTCTGTTGTGAGTTTCCCACTTGTTATTGCGCACGAGCAAAACTCATACAGCCTGCGCCTACTGTTCATGGCTGGAATGTTTTTGACGCCATTTTTCTTTGCTGGACTTGTGCACCTCACCAAAGACATCAAAACAAACAAATGGATGCGCTTTGTTGTGATTGGACTGTTCCTTGCCGCAACCACATCAGCACTGTACTTGTCATACCCGCGAGTAGACAGAATTGAAAGAAGCAAAGGAATCAGCACCACATTGTGGGATGTGCAGGCCGTGGATCTCATTGCAAAAGACGCACAAGCTGATGATGTCACCTATCTTGTCCTCGCGAACCAATCGGTCAGCGCCGCAGCGATTGAACAGCTCCGATTCTCTCCTTCAATTGAACTAGACGGACAAGAACAATTTATTTACCCAGTGCCAACTGGCGGACCACTCTACCCGCATTATCTAGACCTGGTGTACAACAACACGTTTATCAAAACCACCAACGCACTCAAAAAACAGACCGGTGTAGACCGAGTGTATTTTGTGCTCAACCATTACTGGACCAATGCAAAAGACATTGTTCCGATCGCTGCAACCGCAGCAGAAGAAGTCATCCCAATAGACGACAAGATTTGGGTGTTTGTGTTTTAAACAATAAAAAAAGCCCAGCACATAAAACATGGCTGAGCTCGGTGCGCGACGTTACGCGCCTTCACCACTAGAGTTGTAGCGGTGATGTAGCTTTCGCTACTTTTCCCGCAGAAGACGCTCGACCCTCCACAGCGACGCTGCGATCTGCCAGGCCAGGGCGTTCTTTGCCTTGTCCAGACCGATCATGCTGGCCAGCATCTCCTGGCTTGGGACATCTCCCCACTCGTCACACCGGAGATCGGTGCCAGTAACATCAGCGCCCGTCAGATCGATGAACGGAGCCGAGCCACTTAACGGCGTGAAGAACCCGTCACGAATGATCGCTCCACGGAAGTTGGCACCTCCCACCTGAACGAATGTGAACCCAACGCGAGTGAGGTTTGCTCCCTCAAAGTTTGTTCCGGTGAAATCCATCCCGCACAAGTCCAGGATGTCATCGTCACCACTGAGGTCGACCCCGCTGAGATCCGCACCTTCCAGGAGCTGCTCAATCTCATTGTTGTTGGAAAAACGATCGAAGGCCGCACGACCCTCTTTGCGAATCAGAGCAACAAATTCCTCTTGTGTCATTCTCTCCTCTCAGTCACAGGACGCAGGAACCATTCCACCGTCCTCTGCACTAAGAAGAAGCGACAACCAAAGATACCAGAAAAATCATATTCTGTCAATATACAAAAGCCCCGGCACAAGGCCGGGGCTTTTTATTCGAGAGTAATTACCTAAGCATCACCATGTTAGAAGGTAATCGCATCACGATACATCTGGGTATTTCGCCATTCTGCAGCAGGCATGCTGTCAGAAATGATTCCATATCCACCACGTGATGAACGAATTACTTCTTCAATTGAGTAGCCACCATAGATATACGCATTAGCGTAGAATGGCCACTGGTCTCGGTGAATACCGATGTTACCCGTACCAAGCTTAGCTTCAAGCGATGCTTTCAACTGCTTAGCCTTTACCGCTTCCACGTCTTTTGAAAAACGCTTCACACCGTAACGAGTATCAATTCCCTTCTTAAGAAGAGGGTTATGACCAGTCTTCACCTCAGTACCGTCACCAAAGCCGTCCTCGTCAGAGTCAAACTTCAATGGGTCTGTATGGTAGGTAAAGATTTCGTCATTATCCTGTAGACCATCACCGTCCGTATCAACTCGGTTTGGTGAAGTCTTGTAGTGATTCAACTCTTTTTCATCGCTCAGTCCGTCACCGTCAGTATCTACATCTTGCTCTTCTACTACGGGCACAGCTGGAGCTGTTGGAGTTGCATCAGCCAATCGGACAACTGCTTTCTTACTCACGTTGTTTCCAATTCGCTTATCTGTTGACGTAAAGTCATACACATACACCTTTGAAACTCCACTTCTGGTGTCTGACCACACCAAACGATCTTGCGCTACTGATACTGTTGAATGATACAAGCTATCGTTGGTCAATGTGGTCTTCAAACCGGTCTTACGATCAAATACTGCAATCTCAGGATCCTTAGCTGATGTAAGAGTTTCATTGTATGCAATGTGATTACCAAAAATCACTGGGCTGGTTTCTGAGAAACCTGTCTTGGTGATCTGCGTTACGACACCGGTCTTATCATTTACAGTGTAAATGTCAGATTGGTTGCCGTCAGTCTTTGCAAACGCAATCACGTTTCCTGAAGCTGAGATAGTTCCAACAATAGGCTGCTTAGAAAGCAATACCTTCTTTGTTGCGTAATCCAACTCATACTTCACAAGATCAAAGTGTGATCCAGTTGCCTCAAGCCAGTATGCAGTGTTTCCGTTAACTACAGCCGAACTTTTCTTGGCGCTGCTTACGGAAATTTGCTCACTGACGTTTCGGTCAATATCAAACCAGTGAACCTGGTTCTCAGCAATATACACAATGTTGTGCTTATCAAAGCTTGGTGTGCTAATCACATCCTTACTTTCTGCAACAACAGTGTTTACGTACATGAACGGGTTAAAGTAGTTCAATACGTACGTACCATCCTCAAGAATGTTGGTATAGGCTACAAACCCACCATCAATCTTAGGAATAGCAACTGATGCGTTGACTGCTGGCTGATTCCAGGTCAACATCTTTTCTTCACCAGTAGTGAAGTCATAGTTGTAGATGTTAGCCGCTCCATTGTCGCGGAAATCTACATAGGTCATCCACTTACCATCAACATCTGGGCTAGTTACAGCTGCTCCATATGGGTTATCAAACTGGAACAACGCAGATGCCTCAGTTGCAGTTGGGTTCATCAACGCAGGAAGCGCCTTAAATAGACCCAAAGACATCACCACAAGCGCAGTAATGCTGGCAATATAGAGACCAAGATTTGGTTTCTTGACTTGCGTCATAAGTAAAAGGGTTAATTACTTAGGTAATTCTCACAATGCAGTTATTGTAAGACTAGCGATAATAGCACAAAAAATCCATTTTGTCAAGGTATTTACGTGTTTTTTGGCCTAAATTAGGGTAAAAAAGCAAAAGAGACCACGTTTGTGATCTCAAGCGGTTGGAGGACGATCCCGTACCGGTGCTTCTCGGGGAAAGCACTCTTTTGTTGTTTGATCCAGCGCCACACTGAGCATTACTGCTCAGGAATGTATTCCCTAGCGGGAAGTACAGGATCGTCCTCCCCTTAGGGTCTGCCGCGGAGCGGTCGGCTGCGACCTAATAACTATAAGTCTAACCTCGCACGGCGTCAAGCAGCACGCGCGTCAGATCATCCACACTCCCCGCCTTTACTCGCCTGTCTGCAGAAGAAAGCAACTCAGAAATCCCACCAATGTCACTTGCGACAATTTGCAACCCATGTTGCTTAGCCTCGCAAATCACATTAGGACGATTCTCATAACAAATTGATGGCACCACCAAGATGTCCGCATTTTCATACTGCTGCTGCACTTCTGCTGGCGCACATTTCCCCACCCACGTAATTCCGTCTTGGGATTGTGCTGATAATTTTTTGTATTGCGCTCCACCACCAACAACAGTCAGCGTCACTCCCCCATCCTCCTTCCGAACCTTTTGCACAGCCTCCACCAACACCTCAATACCTTTGTGTGTTTCTACTTGCCCCACAAACAACAATCGCTTCCCGCGCTTCACCGCTTCAGGTTGTGCGCACTCCGGACCAAGTACGTGCTTTTCTACTTTTGCATTTTCAAAAAACCCAAACCCTTTGTGAAAATCCACAATCCATTGAGACTGCCCCCACACCGTTTCCACATATTTAAAATAGCTTTGCAGTACTGACCGATACCACCGGGCAAATCTACCAGCCACTTCCCAACTGCTAGTTTGGTTCGATAACAAAAGCCCACTTGGTGTGATGAGCTGTACATCATGCAACACATGCACATGATCATATTTAGTCACAGACTTAATGGTGCGCATCCCCATTCCTTTCAGGTTGTGTGTGTACACCTTATCCGGCTCAATCACACGAAGCATTTTTCTGATCACATTTGGTGTGTGCACATCAAACAAATCAATCACATGCCAAATTGCGCGCAAAAACTTGGGTAGTTTTCCTAGATGATAGTAACTGATGATGTTTACTGGTGAAATCCTATGAACCGTAATTCCATCCTCTTCAACAGTATCCACACCCAGTGCCGTACCAAACCCAAGAGGACCAGTGCTAAACACATGAACCTCATGCCCGGCCTGCTTTAATTCTTGAGCCTGTTTGTATACAACCTGCTCTGCCCCACCCCTAGCGAATTTACCGTATAAATTGTTGAGTAAAACCACCTTCATATATAGCTATACTACACAGCTTATCCGCCCCCTGTCCACTATCCATCCTTGATCCAAACGCTGTAGCTCGCTAAGATAAGACCACTATGAGTACAGAAGTTGCTAAACATGTACCACCACACAGTCTAGAGGCAGAAATGTCGCTTATTGGCTCTGTTTTGCTGGATAAGAACGTTTTGATCAGGATTGCTGATGCGTTGCAGCCTGAGGACTTTTATAAGGAGGCTCATAAGATTATTTATGAGGCCATCATTGAT
>CAYZOG010000049.1:0-5138 GCA_964480225.1 uncultured Gammaproteobacteria bacterium
GTCACTCTCTGCCATCGCATACCCTCCCATGTCTGGTTAGCGATACACCATCCTACGAATTGTATTGCGCTTTGTCAATGGTTTAGACTACACTACACATATATGAAAAAACTACTTAGAAAACTTCTTCCGGAATCGCTAATTTTAGCGTATCACCGCGCAAATTCAGCTTTGGCGGTGGCTTGGCACGGAAATCCATCTGCCAAACTTACTGTGATTGGTGTGACTGGAACTAAAGGAAAGTCCACAACAGCTAACTTTATTTGGTCTGTGTTACAACATAGCGGCCATAAAACCGCATTAACCGGAACAGCCAACTTCCGAATTGGTGATGAAGAAACCATGAACCCATATCACCTTTCAATGCCTGGGCCGTGGATTTTGCAAAAGTTTTTGGCCAAAGCAGTGAAAGAAGGTTGTGATCATGCCGTTGTTGAGGTGACCTCAGAAGGAATCAAGCAACACCGCAATCGCGGGATTGATTTTGATGTTGCGGTGTTTACCAACCTCACACCAGAACACCTTCCGTCTCACAACAACAGCTTTGAAGAATACAGAGACACCAAAAAGAAATTGTTTACGCAGCTGAATGATTCGCCAAAGGAAAAGAAGTTTGCAGTACTGAATGCAGATAGTGATCATTACGAATTCTATAAAGAAGCAACCACAGTACCAACGACCAGCTTTGCCATCACCAGCGCAGCAGATTTTCAGGCAGAACATATTGAGCACTCTAGCCATGGCGTGAGTTTTGAAGTGAATCACGCAGGGTTTGTGATTAAAATGCCTGGATTCTTTAATGTGCACAACGCGTTGGCGGCTGTGGCAGTTGGACGCCAGTTGGGATTGTCTTTAGACAGTATTGCAAAAGGGCTTTCTGCACTAAACGGTGTTCCCGGAAGAATGGAAGTTATCGACGCAGGACAAGGCTTTTCTGTGTGGGTGGACTATGCACATGAAAAAGAATCTATGGGTGGATTGTTGGACACACTACATGCAATTAGATCATCTGAAGATCAAAAGATCATCGTGCATTTGGGAGCTGAAGGCGGTGGAAGAGACAAAGCAAAGCGCCCAATCATGGGAAAGCAAGTTGGGCAATACGCAGATTATGTAGTGGTTGGAAATGTAGATCCATATGAGGACGACCCAATGCCAATTATTGAAGATATTGTGGTTGCGGCAGAAGCTGAAGGAAAGGTTCGTGGGGAGACCATCTTCCCTATTGAAGACAGACGAGCTGGAATTGCAAAAGCACTTCAGCTTGCCAAACCTGGCGACTTAGTTGCAATCACTGGAAAAGGCGCGGAACAGTCAATCACTATTGGCGGCAAAGCCACGCCATGGGATGACAGAACGGTTGTGCGGGAAGAGTTACAGAAAATCCTATAAAACAAAACCGGCCTCGCGGCCGGTTTTTTAATTTAACTTCTCTTCTTTACTTCTTCCTCCACTCTTTGCTTAGCTTTCTTAGCTGCAGCCTTTGCCTTAGTCTTGGCTTTCTTTACCATCTTCTTTCCTTCTGGAGTCTCAGCATATTGCTTTGCAGCAAGTCCACCGATAATCCCCACAAGTAACCCTTTCCAAAAACGCCCCATATGTTTAGAACATTAATGCGGTGCTTACTGAAAACGCACCACCACCAAGGATAAACAACACAAGTCCTAGCACAAACAACACCAAATCCAATTCATATCCGTCCTTAAATCCTTTGTCCAATCCGGTCAGCGCAATTGCCACAATCATGATCATGGCCACCAAGAATCCCCAAATTGGTGTGAGGAATCCAATCAAGATGAAGAGACCTCCAAAAAATTCGACAAAACCAACCACGTAGGTGAAGAACGTTGGATGAGGAACTTTATGTTTTTTGAAAAACTTTGACGTTGCCTTGATTGCTTTTTTATCAAACACCTTTGGGTATCCGTGTGCCATGAAAATAATTCCCAGCACAATTCTGATCAAGAGCAGCGAGATGTGAACTGCTAACGCGGTCATAATGAACAAATTAAAGATGAACTAAGTGGTTGAAGTATACCACAAGTGATACGTGTCAACCATGTTTTGCCATGTAAATTTTGACACATGCTCTGCGCCGCGCTCCGCGTATTCCTCTCTTGCATCTGTGTCACGTAATACTTTTTGAATTTGTCGAGCCAGCGCATCGCTATTATTTGGTGGCACCAGCGCGCCTGCGCGCCCGTGATCCAACACCACTCCAACTCCAGGGAGCTCTGACGCAATACACGCGGTTTTTGCAGCCATAGCTTCCAACAACACCAACCCAAACGCTTCACCACGCGTCGTTGATGGCAACACAAACACATCTGCGGCTGCGTACCATTGTGGGAGTTCGTCAAAAGAAGATGACCCCACAAAATGAATTGGTTTTTTAATTCCAGCCGCCTGCTCCTCAAATCCTTTGCGTAACGAACCTTCTCCAACCAGCACCAGCTGCGCCTCCTCCCTAACTTGCGCAAACGCATCCAACAACACCGGAACACCCTTAAACGCGTGCGGCTCATCCATCCCACCAACAAACAATACAATTGGTATCTCTGGGTTGATCCCCTTTTCCTTTTTCCACTCTGCACTTGCCTCTGCTTGCGCAAACCGCTCCACATTAACACCAAGCGGCGCCTCCACGACCTTGGCCGTGTTCTGCGTAAACCACACCCGATTACTCCACGCCTCCGCATATTCCGCAGTAGTCACAAACACCTTGTCAGCAGCATCAAACACTCGCGGCGCAGAATGCTTGGCATACCACCGTGCAACCACACCTTTCCACCCCGGCAACTCCGGATCCATGTGATACGTCACAAAAAACTGCTTTTCTGGCCATTTTGCTTTCCACCCCGGCAACAGCTCTGCAGTACCAAAAAACGGATAATGCATATGCACAATATCCGCAGCCGCAACATCACGCTCAATATTCAATCGCCCGGCATTCCCCAACTTGAACTTTGGAGAACCATTTCCCAAATGCTTAACCTCAACATCATACCCAAGCGCGCGCATACCATCAGCATGCTGCTTGGCCACATACCCAATTCCACCATGATACGGCGGAAAAACAGGACTAATGATGAGAAGTTTCTTATTCATTTGCTTTAAAATTTTCAAGTGCCTCTTCCCTAACCCTATCTGTAAGCTTATCCTCCAATCCTTCCAATCTCACAAAAACTCTAAACACCAAATAGAACAGTACCAAAATTGAAATGTACGTTGCTGTGTCCACTCCTCTACCAATTCCAATCATCTCAGAAATCTTGTCGAGCCATTCTGGCATGATGGTAAACACAATCACCGCAGTCCACACCACGACTGCTAACGAACCTAGCGCATAGGACAACTCTCGTTTTTTCACACGCGCCATTGTCTTTCCAAGTGCAAACAGCGCAAACGCAATGAAAATAATTTGTACTGCAATCATATTATTTAAACTTACGAACAAACATCGTGAGGAATTGCTTCACCCCAACTTTTAAACTTTGTCCTTTACTCATTGAATACTCTGTATATACCGGCGCAATAGAAACTTCTTCAATTGGCAACTGCAACCGATGCATTTCATGCACAAACTCTGATGAGATCCCCATGTGGTTTGCACTAATCTTCATCTGCGACAATGCCTTTTTAGAAAACGCACGCAACCCAGACTGACTATCACTCACCCACACACCATGCAGTGCCCAAGTCACCACATTCCCGATCCAGTTAAACACACGCCTAATCTGCGGCATATCCTGCACCTTCATAAAGCGTGAGCCAATTACCATGTCCGCGTTTCCCGCCAAGATAGGTTCGCTAACACGTACGATATCTTTTGCACTGTGCTGCCCATCTGCATCAAACGTCACCGCACATTCCGCTCCCATTTCAAAAGCCAGCTGCAGCCCGGTCTTCAACGCCGCACCTAATCCACGGTTGATTCGATGAGAAACAACATGCACACCAGCTGCACGCGCAATTGCAGGCGTCTGATCTTTAGACCCATCATTTACCACAATAACACGTTGTGCTGGCACAACGGCCAGCACATCAGTCAGTACTTCCTCAAGCACTGTTTCCTCATTGTACGCCGGAATAACGACGTAACCGTTTTCCATACTACAATCCCAAGATTTGTTTGTGTGCAATGGTGTAATCCACTGTCTTTGCCAATCCATCTTCCAGCCGAACCAATGGCAACCATCCCAAACTTTCTTTTGCCTTGGTGATATCTGGCAATCCAAGTGGAGACATAAATGGCAATGGATCCTCATTCTTGATAGTAGATGCAGATCCAGTCTTTGTAATAATCTGCTCTGCCACATTCATAATTGGGAACGCCTCTGTTCCACCAAAGTTTACTGGCCCAATTCCTGGAGATGCTTTCATCAACTTGGTCATTCCTGCCACTGCGTCTGTAACGTACATGAGGCTGGTGGTAAATGATTCGTCACCATAGACGGTGAGCTCCTTGCCTTCAAGCGCATCCACAATAAAGTCTGGAATCATCTGTCCATCAAACAGTTTCATGCGCGGTCCGTAGGTGCGGAAGATTCGTGCAATCTTCACATCCAATCCATGCACTTGCTCATAGGTCACAGCACACGTCTCACCAAACCGCTTTCCTTCATCATAACACCCGCGTGGTGACAAGTGATTCATGGTTCCCTCATCTGCTTCCACAAATGTTGGACGGTCTGCCTTTCGCGGTCCATACACCACAGAAGAACTTGCGTACAAATATTTTGCTTTATACTTCAGCGCTAATTCTAACGAATTAATCACACCAATGCTGTTGCTCTGCAATGTCTGCATCTTTAGCGAATCAAAGTTCTTTGCGCTAGTTGGACACGCCAAGTGATATACCTCCTGAATTCCCTGAAACTTCACTTTAAACGCCTCAAGCTCTGGAAATGACTCCAAATCCAGTGGTGTGTTCATGTCATGCTTGATAAACGCAAAGTTCTCAAACTGCATGAGATGATCAATATTCTTGGCTGTGCTGTTTGAAAGATCATCAACACAGATCACTTTGGCATCCTTGAGCAGGCGCTCACACAAGTGCGATCCAATAAATCCGGCTCCACCGGTCACAACTACGTTTTTTTGTTCAAAAATTGGCGAATCTGCCATATCATTTTGGG
>CAYZOG010000050.1:0-4995 GCA_964480225.1 uncultured Gammaproteobacteria bacterium
AGGAGGCCGCCGTAAACCGACAAGCGGTAACACGTGAGTCGGTTTTAAAATTCTCTTTTCATTTTACGACACATCAGCAGGAGAGGACGAAGTGGAGTAGGGCAAAGCAGCACAAGAAAGTTTACAGGACAAAAGTTAGTGGAAGAGTATATATACTCATTGAATTTGGCGCTCTATAGGTCATCTCTTCTGAGCTCAAGGGAAGTGATAGTATAGAGTCGCACAATATATCTTATACGACGCTACAGAATGATGCTTCAAAATCACCAGGTCTACTAGGACCTTTATTTATACTACTTTTTACGCGTGATAAAAATTTTCTCCCCGTAACGCACATCAATCTTCTCTAGTGTGCTAAGGTCATTCGTTAGAAGCACATGATGAACCTTGTCGAGCTGTGTGAAGAAGTCGTAACGCTTATCAAAAATAATTTTCCAACCAGACACACCATGAAGCTCAAAGTGGTAAACACTGTCTGAAGGCTGCACAAAGAACCAGTCTTCACCTACCTCCCCTGCAGAGGAGAAGGATTCAACTTGTGTCGTAAAATGTAGAAACTTTGAAACAAAGTCACCAATGTTTTCTTCAGGTAAGTCCGCAAAGATTACTGGGAACTCACCATGGATGCGCTGAACTGCCACAAACGTCCCGGCATGATCAAACACACGCTCCTTCTCTATCTTGGTCTCCTCTCCCCCCTCCTCGCGCTCTTCTACTGGAATTGGGATCTCCACATCAATCTCTTTTTGCACGGCCGGGGTTTTGTCTTGTGTGATAGGTTCGACAGCATTATTGGTAAATGCCTTAGCTAATACCCCATCATGACCATACACAAGTACCTCATCGCGTTGTTCTGTCACAATAATATGCAATCTTCCAGGGAATTCTTTCCGAATCTCCAAACTCTGCACAGGAAAGTCATTTCTGATGTTTGCCTGGATGTCCTCCACTTGTGTCGCAAAATAGCTGCTATTAAGGCTTAACATGTGATTGGTAGACAAGCGCTCCTCTACCCAACTGCGATATTCTGCGGCATTGTCACCGTTTGTCACCTCAACTTTAACATTGCCGATCAAAAAGAACGGGTGGTACAACAACAACCCTGCCCAAACCACCAACAGCACAACCAAAAATCCCATCTCAACAGCCGGACGTCTAAACCACGCCGTATTTTGATTCTTCATCCTACGAGAAAAGCGCGCATGGGATTTATCATCACGTGCGCGCCAACTCCTTGCAAATTGCTTTTTTCGTCGTGCAAGACGATTAGGCATATCTATGCTTTAAGCATGTCGAATCCACAGTACGGTCGCAAAACTTCTGGAATGGTCACTGATCCATCTGCGTTTTGGAAGTTCTCAAGAACGGCTAACATCACTCGGTCACTTGCAACAGTGTTGTTGAGTGTGTGCACCAACTGAGTCTCGCCATTTTTCTTTGTTCTGATCTTTAGTCGTCGAGTCTGATAGTCTGTAGTATTACTTGCGCTTCCAAGCTCGCGGTACTTTTGCTGTGATGGGAACCACGCCTCAATATCAATCGTTTTGGCGCTTTGAGCACCAGTATCACCAGAACACAGCTGAACGACCTGGATAGGCAATCCTAGGCTGCTATAGAACTCTGTAGACATCTCTACAAACTTGTCATGCAACTCCCAAGACTCTGCTGGATCCACCAACGCAATCATTTCTGTCTTGTTAAACTGGTGAACTCGCAAAATTCCTTTGGTGTCCTTTCCATAACTTCCCGCTTCTCTTCTAAAACATGAGCTATACCCAGAGTACTTCAATGGCAAATCCTCTGCTGGCAAAATCTCATCAGCGTGCATTGCCATCAAAGACTGCTCTGAGGTTCCAATCAAATACAAATCGTCCTCACCGGGATTCACGGCATACACCTCATTTCTTCCATTTGGGAAGTAACCAGTTCCGTACAACGCATGTTCCTTAACCATGAGCGGAGGCAATACTAGTGAAAATCCTTTCTCACGAATAAAATCAATCGCATAGTTCATGATTGCACGCTCCAAATGTGCCACATCACCCTTCAAGTAGTAGAATCGAGCCCCTGATACCTTAGCTCCGCGCTCTGTATCAATCCCAGCCGCAACAGACGCAATTTCGTCATGTGGTTTTGGCTCAAAATCAAATTCAGGAATCTCACCAACAGTGTTCAGGATCACATTTTCATCCTCACTCTCCCCTACAGGAACAGATTCGTGAAGTGTGTTTGGAATGCTCGCCAACAATGGGAACAGCTTTTCTTCAAGCGCACCCTGCGCCGCCTCAATCTCTTTAATTTGCTCTCGCAACGCTTTCATTGCCTCAATCTCTTCCGGAGTTGGCTTCCCTTTTGCCCCAGAATTTCTCTGCTGTCGCAATGTGTCCGCTTTTTCCTGAAGCGCTCTAACTTCAGCATCAAGTTCTAAAACTTGCGCCACAACTGCGGTGTCCACTCCGCGTTTTTTCAAACTCTCTTCAACTGGAGTTGTGTCTTTTCTAAGTGCTGCTAGGTCAATCATACATTCAGTAATTTACGAGCCATGTGAAGCATCTCTTCATTATTTGGCAACAATTTTTTAGTTAGCGCCTGATCAAATGAGACCCAGGCGGTGCTCAATACCTCCTTATCATCTTTGCGTAACGAGGACTTATGCCACTCGCAAATATACGGCATCAACACAATCTGCACCCCACCCCACTTATACTTTCGGTAACTGGTGAAGATTTTTGGCAGAAGCGTGACCGGTGTAACAGAATATCCAGTCTCTTCTTTTACCTCTCTGATCAGTGCTTCCTCTGGGGTCTCACCCCATTCTACAGACCCACCAGGAAACTCCCATCGCTTGTGGTTGTCTGTCCCAGGATCATTACGTTGCTGTATAAACACCTTACCATTCCGAACAATAATAGCAAGCGGCACCAAGAACACCTTAGCATCACTTTTATGCTCTTTTTCCTTTACTTTTGAGCTCTTTAACTTGTCTGGAACATGCGCCTTAATGCGCACAATCTTGGTTTTCAGCCCTAATGACTTTAACTTCTGTGGCAAAAGCGCTGTAAACGCCTTTTGGTCATATCCAAGCGCAATCACATCCGGCCGAACCTTCTTAAGCACACGATACACATCAGTTTCATGCCCAAGCACTGCCTGATCTACCATTCTCAACCCTCTTACCACAGACAATCGCGCACGATCTGTTTGGCTTGGTCCACGACGCTTCACTTTTTTTACATTGGTGTCACGCGCCACAACAACCGTTAGGTGATCACCTAGTTTTTTGGCTTTACGCAAAAAGTGCATGTGACCTGCATGCACGTAATCAAATGTTCCAAATGCCAAAACCGTTCTCATATTACTTTTTCACCAGCGCAATCAATTTAGCTAGGCTCATTTTTGATAAAAACAAATTTGCCGCAACATCAGAACCACAAATCAACATCTTCTTACTGTGGTGCAAGTACCATTCTGCTTTTGGCTCCATGTCCTTCACTGCAGCATACGCTTTGGTCAGATTCACTTTAGAATCATTGTGCGCTTTGATTGATGCGTATTTTGTTTGTGGGTTTTTGTACACAAACAAATTAAACCCTCTGCTGTACGCAACTCTCGCCAATACTTTAGAGCTTGCCTTAGTCTGAATAGCCACTCCTCTACCCCATGGTGTTTTAAATTCTTTTCTCTTGCTCCAATCTTTAAGCAGTCCGTGTTTTTGCACCAATCCTAGGTACACTGCGTCCAAATATTTCAGCCCAAAATCTAAAGAACCTCTTGAGCCTTTCTTAGTAACTTGCGGCAAATATGTAAACACAGATCCAATCATGTACTCTCGTTGTTCGTCCGCGTACAACAATCCGTGATCTTCTTGGTTAACATAGTCTGCCAACTCTGCCAACGCGCGTTTTTGAACGGCTGTTAGCTTCACACTGCGCTGCTTTTTCATCCACTTCCACACCAGTGTGGTTGCGCTGTCTGCTTTGTTCCCTTTATGTTCATCAAACTGTCCGTGCCCAACACCAATATGCACCACTGACTTTGTGTCTTTTAGTGGCTTTTTACTGTCTGCAGGAACAAATTTTACTTTTGCGTTTTTCCACGCAGGAACAAATCGCTGCAAATACCAAATAGCCGCAACATCGTCCAAGTGCGGATTTTGGTGGGTCACTAATTGCTTTGTTGTTGGCATACGCCTTAATCCTCCTTAGGCTTCATCGTTGGGAAGAGAATAACCTCCTTGATTGACGATACGTTTGTAAATAGCATTACCATTCTGTCGATTCCAATTCCAGCTCCAGTAGTTGGTGGCATTCCATGCGCCATTGCTTCAATAAAGTCATCATCAGTCTTGTGTACTTCATCAACTTCTTTTCCGCGCTTTTCTTTCTGAACCTCACTCTCAAAACGCTCTCTCAACTCCTCAGAATCATTCAACTCAGAGTAGTTGTTTCCTTGCTCCTGCCCAAGCACATAATGCTCAAAACGCTCCACAAATCGCGCGTCATCTGGACATTTCTTAGCCAAAGGTGATGTCTCAACTGGGTAGTTGTATACAATTGTTGGCTGAATCAATGTTTCCTCAACTTTTTCCTCAAACAACACAGTCAACAACTCACCAAGATTGTCTGCACCATCAAATCCTGGGAGATCTGCAAATCCAGCATCAACTGCGGCTTTTTTCGCATCAGCAAAATTCTCATCACTGTACGCCATGTAATCCCAGCCAGTCACCTCTTTAACCGCATCAACCATGGTCACGCGCTTCCATGGCGCAGCAACATCAATCACATGCTCACCATGTGGCAACTTTGTAGTTCCATGAATCTTTTCTGCACAATATTGATACACATTTTCAATCAACTCCATGTTGTATGTGTAGTCCTCATACGCTGCCATGGTCTCAAGCATGGTGAACTCTGGGTTGTGCTTGTAACTCACACCCTCATTTCTAAAGATTCTGTTGATCTCGTACACTTTTTCCATTCCACCAACAACCAA
>CAYZOG010000051.1:0-4836 GCA_964480225.1 uncultured Gammaproteobacteria bacterium
TCTTTGTGCAGTCTTCTTTCCAACACCAGCAACCTGCGTAAGATAATCTGTGTCCCCACGAGCAATCGCCCCGGTCAACTCAGAAACAGTTCCAAGAGACACAATATGTAATGCACTCTTTGGTCCAACACCGGAAATACTCAACAGCTTCACAAAAAACTTGTATTGGTCTCGAGAAGAAAATCCAAACAACTCTTGGGACGTCTCCCGCACCGCCAAGTATGTATGCACAGTGATAGGCTGACCCAGCGCGCACTCAGATAGCAACGCTGGACCAACCTTCACCTCATACCCCACCCCAGAAACATCAACAATAATACTTCCTGTATCAATTGCAGCGATTGTTCCGGTAAGTAGAGCGATCATAATGATTATGCATTTCTTACAAACTCCACAAGCATGTGCACACCGTATCCAGTTGCACCTGCTCTAATCCATGGCTTTGGTTTCATGTTCCACCCAGTTCCTGCGATATCAAGGTGAGCCCATGGGTAGTCTGTAAACTGCTGCAAGAACGCGGCCGCGGTACAGGTTCCCCCATACTTTCCACCCAAGTTCTTCACATCAGCAATCTGAGACTTAATCATCTCTGTGTATTCTGGACCAAGAGGCAACTGCCATACACTGTCTCCAGTTTTCTCCGCAGCATCTTCCAACAAGTCCAACAACTTTTCTTCTTCAGAGAACAATGCTGCGCGCTCTACACCAAGCGCCACCAAACACGCACCAGTCAATGTTGCCAAATCAACAACATATTTTGGATTGAACTTGCTTGCGTATGACAATCCATCAGACAAAATCAATCGTCCTTCAGCATCAGTGTTCAACACCTCAATAGTTTTTCCGTTTGACGCTTTCAAGATGTCACCTGGTCGGTATGCCGCAGCACCAGACAAGTTTTCTGTTGCCGGCACAATGGCGATCACGCGCTTTTTCAATTGCAACGCGGCCGCAGCTCTGATTGCGCCAAGCACAGTTCCTCCACCAAGCATGTCATATTTCATCTCGTCCATCTGATGTGACGGTTTGATAGAAATTCCACCAGAGTCAAAGGTGATTCCCTTTCCAACCAACACAAGTGGCTTCTGTTTTGCCGAACCTTTTCCTTTATATTCCACAATAATGAACTTTGGTGGCTCTGCAGATCCAGACGCAACTCCCAAAATTCCTCCCATGCCAAGCTTTTTCATGTCAGCTCTTTCAAGCACAGTACAAGTCACCCCAGAAAATTCCTTCGCGATCTTTTGTGCTTGCTTTGCCAAGTAGGTTGGAGTCATGTCATGTGGTGGCATGTTACCCAACTCTCGCACCAACGTGATTGATTCTCCAATCACATCTCCAGACGCAAGACCTTTTTTCATTCCATTTTGTCGAGCCTTCAACACATCAACAAACACAATCTCTTCAATCGCCAACATCTTTGCGTCTTCCGCAGTTTTGTAGGTATCAAAACTGTACATTCCAACATGCACGGCTCGAGCGGTAAACTCTCCAACCTCAGCTGGCTTAGCATCAGCAAACATCTCATCTGGAACAAGCATTCCAAACACGGTCACTTTCTTTCCTTGCAACGCCACAACTGCAGATCCAATTGCTTTTCTCCACACATCAAGCGTTACTTCTTTTTTATTTCCAAGCCCAACCAACAATACTCGAGAACACAATTCATTCTCTTCAGTTGGATAGAGCAGGTGTGTTGTATTTGCCTTACCTTCAAAATCCTCAGACTTAATTGCTCGACTAATCACACCACCAACCAGAGCATCGGCATCCCGATACGCCTTTGGCATTGCGGCATCAGCAAAAACTGGAACAACCAGCGCATTCAAATTGTTTGGCGTATTTGTCTGCGTAAAATTCCATTTCATAGGTAAATGGTTATGAATTATTTTGTTACGGACACATGCACTGTGGCGCCATGCACCTCCAGCGCTGTGTCATTTTCTGACGTGCTATCAGCCCAGCTAATTGCACATCGGCTTCCCTCCTCGACGTATTGTTTGTGTAGTTCAATTGCTCCGCGCATCCACTCATCATCTGTATGGAGCTGCAACGTTCCACGATCATCAATCGTAAACCCTGCTTTCTTACGAGCCGCGTTTGCCGCCCGGACCACTTCTCTCGCCACTGCCTCTTGCTTCAACTCATCCGTAAGTGTGGTAACCAATCCAACACTGAACTGGCCATAGGTTTTCACAACCGTGTCCTCACCTTCTGTGACTTCACCAGCAACAACCTCTTTCACATTCAACTCTTCTGCAACAATTTCACTCAATTGCTCATCCAATGTCACACCACTGTACACAATGGTTTGCAATGGCTGTCGAATCCTCTGCTTTGCATCAGCTCTTGCTGAAAGCCCCAATTCCACAACCTGCCGAACCCCATTCATCTGCTCCAACACCGTCTCATCAACATCCTGCAACTCTGGCCACATCTCCAAATGTACAGACTCCAACTCTCCACCAATTTGCTGATACATTTTTTCTGCAATAAACGGTGCAACTGGTGCCATCATCTTAGCCAACGTCATTACCACTTCACGCAATGTTGCAGCCGCAGCTTTTGCATCGTCATCACCAGCTTTGAAACGATCTCGTGATCGACGAACATACCATGTAGAACATTCGTCAATAAATTCACGGAGTGCACGAGTTCCCTTGGCCAAGTGATACCCATCCCATCCAGCAGTTACTGCAGCAACGGTCTTATGCAACCGCGCCATGATCCAGAAATCTAGCGGATGCTTAGTTCCACACACCTCGCCACCAGCATTCTTATCTGCGTACATGGTGTAGAACGCCGTGATGTTACTTGCCATGAGCATGACCTTCTTATAGGTCTCATCAACTTCTGCTTCTGAGAATCGGATGTCTTCTCCAGATGTTACTGGCGAATTCATCAAGTACCATCGCAACGCATCAGCGCTATACTTCTCCACAATCTCCATTGGGTCTGGATAGTTCTTCAAACGCTTACTCATCTTACGGCCATCTTCTGCCAAGATGATTCCATTTACAATGACGTTTTCAAACGCTGGCGTAGTCTGCCCGTGCGGAATTGCCGGGTTGTCACCGTGCGTTAACGCAGTTGCCAATACATGCAATGTGTAGAACCAACCACGAGTCTGATCCTGCCCCTCAGCAATAAACTTTGCTGGGAAACCTGCTTCAAACTTTTCCTTATTTTCAAACGGATAATGCATTTGTCCGTATGGCATTGACCCAGACTCAAACCAACAGTCCAACACTTCACCAATTCTGCGATACTCTTTTCCATCTTTGGTAAAGGTAAGCTCGTCAACAAAATGCTTGTGCAAATCATCTACCTTCTGACCGGTCAATTCTTCCAACTCTTGAGCAGAACCAACACAGATCACATCTCCATCTTCACTCTTCCAGATTGGAAGTGGCGCTCCCCAGAAACGGTTACGTGACACTGCCCAATCTCTTGCGCCTTCAAGCCATTTTCCAAAACGACCTTCTTTAATATGCTCTGGCACCCAATTGATTTTGGTGTTGTTTGTCAGCAACTGTTCTTTTAGATCTGTCACTTTCACAAACCAACTGCTGGTTGCATAGTTCAAAAGCGGAGTATCACATCGCCAACAATGTGGGTAACTGTGCTCAATCTTTTTCTTAGCAAACAACCGATCATGATGCGCCAACCACTTAATGATCTCAATATCAGTTGCAGTTGGATCCTCTTTAGTCTTTACTGACATTCCCGCAAAGTCAGTGACTTCAGGAATAAACTTTCCATCCATACCAACATGTTGCAGCATCGGGATATCTTCTCGCAAACTGAGCTCATAGTCATCTGCACCATACCCACCAGCGTTGTGAACAATTCCAGTTCCGCTCTCCATGGTCACGAAATCTGCGGTTACAACTCTAAATGCGTTTGGTAAATCTGCAAAATACGGGAACAACGGCTCATACGCCATGCCATCCATCTCCTTACCAAGAAATTCTTTAACTACCTCATGTGGTTTCTCTCCCATCACTTCATCAAGCAATTCTTTTGCCACAATCACATTTTGCTCTTCAACACGCACCAACACATATGTTTCTTCTGCAGCAACCGCAAGCAACAAGTTACCTGGCAATGTCCATGGAGTAGTTGTCCACGCAAGTGCAAACACATCTCCTTCCACATCAAACTTCTCAGTTCCACTGCTCAACTTAAACTTTGGATACACAGAAATATCTTTAACGTCTTTATACCCCTGCGTTACCTCAAAGTTTGAAAGCGGAGTTTCACATCGTGGACACACATGCATCGCCTTATACCCTTCATAGATGAGTCCAGCATCAAACAACTGCTTAAACACCCACCACACACTTTCCATGTAACTCTTGTCCATGGTTTTGTATGAGTCTTCCATGTCTGCCCATCGCCCCATACGCTTCACTACCGTCTTCCACTCTTCTGTAAATCGCAACACCGTAGAACGACACGCCTCATTAAATTTTGCCACACCAAATTCCTCAATCTCTTTCTTACTTCCAAGATTAAGCTCTTTCTCAATAATATTTTCTACTGGCAATCCATGACAGTCCCATCCCCACTTTCGCTCAACACGATACCCACGCATAGTAAAGTAGCGTGGA
Source organism: uncultured Gammaproteobacteria bacterium (assembly GCA_964480225.1). GTDB lineage: Bacteria > Patescibacteriota > Patescibacteriia > Magasanikbacterales > JBBTQS01 > CAYZOG01. Next base: position 4,614 of record CAYZOG010000051.1, read on the forward strand.
ATCAAATCCTTCATTGTCCCGGCCAAAATATGTCCGTAGTGCGGCAAACCAGTTGCAAATGGCGGCCCATCATAAAATACATACGGCTTATCAGCTGGCCGCTGCTCAATACTTTTTTCAAAAATAGAATTCGCCTCCCAATACGCGGCGACCTCCTTTTCCCACTCATTAAGTTTTGGTGTAGACATAGTAGGTTTACTTTAGCCTAAATTTACAGAGGTTT
>CAYZOG010000052.1:0-4825 GCA_964480225.1 uncultured Gammaproteobacteria bacterium
TGCACCGCGCACAGCCCGGAAAATTTTTTCAAACTCAAGAAAACCACTAATTCATACTGGCGCCGCCCATGAGTGTCCATTTCCAGCTGACTGGGGAGGGAAAGACTTTGCTTCACGTCTAATTAATTCTGTAACAACCATCTGCTTTCCTGTCAATCTGAAGTTTGTTCATGAAGCTCATCTTTTCACCATCTCCAATAACGTAACATTCTGTAACAATTAAACTCTTTACATTTCAGACACAACACAGGAGTATTCAGACAGACATAAAAAAGCCCCCACTGGGAGGGCTTGGGTCGCTTGAAAGCGTTGCCTACGAAATAGTTATTTCATTGGTATGAAAAGCAAATCAATAGGCCTTAGTCGATCACACTGGTTTTAATTATACACAGAGCATCAAAATGTTCAAAAAAGAGAAGCGAACAATTCTGGGATTAGATCTCGGTACCAACTCGATTGGCTGGGCGCTACTTGAAGAGCACAACGGGCAACCTCAGAGAATCATTGATCTCGGCTCTCGCATTTTTACAAAAGCCGTTGAAGAGAAGACTCCCACCCCCAGGAATGTAAAGCGCCGTGACGCACGCATGGCACGCCGCGTTATCCAACGCCGTGCTCGACGTAAACAGAGGATGCTGCACTTTCTAATCTCTCTTGACCTGCTACCAGAGGCACTCAATGACCACTCACAACCAGAAGTCATTCTGAACCAGCTGGGCGACCCCTATCAACTTCGGGCAAGGGCGCTGGACCACCCGCTATCCACACATGAGCTGGGACGGGTATTCCTCCATCTGGTACAACGCAGGGGCTTTCTCAGCAATCGAAAAACTCTACTGGGCGATTTGATTGATGATCCTGACGTCCTCTCCACACTCCATGAAATGGAGGAAGATGACCCCGCCTCAGCTACGGATAAAGAGGAAGGGGCATTCAAACAAGACATATCTGAACTGCGAAATGCAATCCAGGTATCTGGCAGTCGTACACTGGGAGAGTATCTTGCCTCTATCAAAGTTCCCTACTGTCAACGCAACCGTATCCGGGAAGGTGGTCATCTGCGTACAGATCGACAGATGTACCGGGATGAACTGGATCTAATCTGGAAACAACAATCCCAACACCATGCCAAATTGACTGTGGAGATCAAGGAGGAGCTGGAAGAGATTATTTTCTACCAACGCCCTCTCAAGCTGAAAGCGGGTCGTGTCGGTAAATGCTCTCTCGAACCCCGTAACAACCGCACCCGAATTGCACGTCTGGAAGCACAGCAATTCCGCTACCTGCAAGACATCAACAACCTGAAACATCTCGACCACTACCAAAATAAGTGGGTTTCCCTCAACAACGAAGATCGTGCAACACTGGTCAACCTGTTTGAAACCAAAGCCACCATCACCTTTCCTCAAATTCGCAAGGTGCTCGGTATGGATCGAAAAACCGAATTCAACCTGGAACAGGGCGGTAACAAAAAGCTGAAAGGCAATATCACTGCTCACACCATCCGGGAGCAGTTCTCACAATGGGATGAACTGGATGACAGCCAGCAGCACCAACTGGTTGAAGACCTGCTCACCATCCAGAAAAAATCGGCACTGAAAAAACGACTCATCAACCATTGGCAGCTTCCTGCAGAGATTGCCATTCAACTCTGCATGATAGAGCTGGAACCAGGACACGGAAATCTGTCAATCAAGGCCATTAACAGGCTTTTACCTTATCTGCAACAAGGGGCCATTTACTCTGATGCACGAATTGCCGCCGGATATGACTATTCACAGAAAGAGAGCGAGGTGGTAGACCGCCTTCCTCTTCCTCCTGAAATTCCCAATCCCATCGTACAGAAAGGGCTGCATGAACTGCGCCGTGTGGTCAATGCTCTGATTGCCGAATATGGTAAACCGGATGCCATCCGCATTGAGATGGCCCGTGACCTGGAGATGAACACCAAACGTCACAAGGATTTTGTTCGCCAACAGAAGCGCAACACCCAAGCCAATGACAAAGCCATTGAGGAATTTCAAAGTATCAGCAAACGCAACCCCCATCTGCAGTTGGGTCGCTACCCCAGCCATACCGACAAATTGAAGTATCGACTCTGGTCGGATCAGGAACAGCGTTGTGCCTACAGCAACCGCACCATCAACCTCACCATCCTGTTTACCGCAGAGATCGAGACTGACCATATCCTCCCCTTTAGCCAGTCACTCGATGACTCCTACATGAACAAGGTGGTCTGTTATGCCAGCGAGAACCGCTACAAGGGGCAACGTACCCCCATTGATGCCTACAGCGGCGATGAGGAGAGATGGAACCAGATCACCCAATCCCTTTCCCACTGGGCGGCGAAACTGAAGAGCAAACGCAATCGCTTCTACATGACCGATGCCCAGGTACAGCAAAGAGACTTCCTCAGCAGCCAACTCAATGACACCCGCTATATCAGCAAGATCGCACTGGAATATCTTGAACCACTGGGTACCGAGATTACCACCTGCAAAGGGGTCACAACCGCACAGGTACGCCATTGGTGGGGGTTGAACAGCCTAATTGGAGAAACCAGCAAGAAAGAACGGATGGATCACCGTCACCATGCCATTGATGCCTCAGTGATCGCAACCATTGATCGGCGCTTCTACAACACCCTTACCCGACAGGCGAGAGAGATGGAACACAGGCACCTTCCTCTCAATGACCTCTATATGGATCCACCGTGGGAGACATTCCGTGATGATCTGAAGCAGAAGCTGGAGCAGGTGATCATTGCACATACACCACAACGCAAACTGAATGGTGCGCTGCACGAAAAGCCCGGAGTCGGTCTTATTGAGGGTAAAGGGTGTGTCGAACGTAAAAATCTGGATCCAGAGATGACCCCCAAACGGGCTGAGAAGATTATTGATGATACGGTGCGTCAGCTGGTACTGGAACATCTACAGCGCTCCAACAACAACCCAAAAAAGGCATTTGCAGAAGGGTTTGAGCTATTGCATAAAGATGGAAAAACTCCGATCAAACGGGTACGGTTCCTGCAGTCCAATACCACACTAAAGAAGCTGGAACAGAGCAAATTCGGGGTACGCAATCAGCAAGGCGAAATCTTCAAGTGGCACGCCTACGGCAACCTCCATCATGTCGAAATTATTCGCCACCGAGAGAGCGGCAAGGTTGGCGGGAAATTTGTCACCATGATGGAGGCACACAAAAGAGCCATGACCGGAACCAAATCTGCCAAGAAACGAGGTGTTCAATTTCAACCAATTATTAACAAAAATCATGGTGACAATTATGAATTCATCATGGCACTGCACAAGCAAGACGTGGTCAGCATCACTGTTAATGAACAGCAACAATTCTACAGAGTACAAAAACTAGAAAGTGACTCCAACAGAGTTATGTTCAGACTCCACACTGCCGCACTAGAGAGCAATAAAAATGAAGAGCTGCGACTAACCCTTAATGCCAATATTTTCTCTCAATGGAAACTTCAACTTAAACATGTAAACGCCATTGGAAAGATCATTGAATGATCAAACGCACCATTGATATCAGTCATTCCAGTTATCTTCATCTGAAGAACCAGCAACTTCTGATTGATCAACAAGGGGAGACCATTGGCACCATTCCTGTAGAAGATCTAGGCATACTAATTCTGCAGCACCCTGCTATCACCATCACACAGGGTGCTCTACTGGCCTGTCAGAAAAACAATGTAGCCGTAGTCTTTTGTGATGAACGCCACCTCCCCTACTCCACTCTACTCCCTCTTGGAGAGGGGCATCAGCTCCATAACAAGATACTCCAGCAACAGATCTCAATCAGCCACCCCACTCGAAAAAGGCTATGGAAAGAGATTGTTCAGGAGAAGATTTGGCAACAGGCGCTGACGCTGGAGCGCTATGGTCTAAACAGCCGTCCGTTGCAGAGGCTGATCAAGCAGGTAAAGTCTGGAGACCCCGATAACTTAGAGGCGGAAGCTGCCCAGAAATATTGGCGCATACTGATGGGGGATACCTTTGTACGCAACCGGGATGCCAATGATAGTAATCTGCTACTCAACTATGGCTACAGTGTTCTCCGTGCTATGGTTGCGCGTGCTCTGGTTGGCACTGGACTCCACCCCGCACTGGGACTATTCCACCATAACCAGTACGACAGTCTGGCACTGGCCGACGACCTGATGGAACCATTGCGCCCATGGGTCGACACCATCGTGATTCAGTTCAACCAACAGAACCGTGAACCAGTTTTAGACCAATCCAGTAAACAGGCTCTGTTATCTCTGTTGGAACAACCGGTACTGTGGGACAAGAAAGAGACACCGCTACTTGTCGTCTCACATCTGTTGGCTGCACGGCTGAAACAGTGCTACAGCAATCCAAAGCTGCGGCTAATCTGGCCTCAGTGGATTGAATAGATGGTTTTCGGTGGACTGCAAACTGTGTGGACCCTTGTTCTATTTGATCTGCCAACCGATAGCTCCGAGGCCAGAAAACAGTACACCCTGTTCCGGAAATTCCTGTTAAAGGATGGCTTCAGCATGATGCAATATTCTATCTACATGCGGCACCATGCCAGCGAAGAGAACGCTCAAGTCCATATCCAGCGCGTTATACAGCACCTTCCAGATAACGGCGAGGTAAGGATTATCAAAATCACCGACAAGCAATTCTCACGAATTGAAGTATTCTATGGAAAACGACCCAAGCAGGCAGAAAAACCGCCGGAACAGCTCCAGTTTTTCTAAAGGAAAAACCGGAGCTAACCGAGCCCACTCAACCACTTGTATGCTAGATAGTGTAACCGACTAAGGTCTATCCGCAAT
>CAYZOG010000053.1:0-4564 GCA_964480225.1 uncultured Gammaproteobacteria bacterium
CACACATTACAAGAAGTGATTTTGCAGTGGATTGAACATTCTGGTTTGCAAGAAGAGTTTGCGCACCGTGATGACGAACCTTTTGCAGTGCTAGAACAATTCCTTATCTTACTTCAAGCATTTGAGCGACAGCATCCAGGTGCAACAGCTGCAGAGTTTGTGCAGTTTTATGATGATGTGGTGCTGGCAGGGGAGGAAAGTTCTGGTGAGAAAAACGCACAAGTTGATGCAGTGCAGATCATGACCATGCATAGCGCAAAAGGGTTAGAGTTTGCGCATGTGATTGTTCCGCAAATGGTGACACAGCGTTTTCCAACCGCACGTAGAGCACAACCAATTCCGTTGCCAGATTGTGTGTACACGCCAAATCAGGATCCAAAAGAAGAACACATCCGCGAAGAACGTCGGTTGTGTTATGTTGCGCTCACAAGAGCAAAACAAAGTTTGTTACTGACGTGCGCTAAACGATATGGTGATGCGGCAAGAGATAGAAAACCGTCTCGGTTTTTGGGTGAAATGGATTGTGCGGTTGAAGAGGTTCGTGATGTTGAAGAGAAACAGGAAGAAAAAGTGGAACAGCCAATTACCTATGCCAAGGTGGATGCGCCAAAGAGAATGTCATTTTCACAGGTGCAGACATTCCAACGCTGTCCGTTGCAGTTTAAGTATCGGTATGTGTTGAAAGTCCCATCTGTTGGAAACCATGCACTGAGTTTTGGATCTACCATTCACAGCACATTGCAGGCATGGCATACACAGTTGCAAGATGAGAATAGCGCGCAGCAGCAAGGATTGTTTGATGCGGCCCCGTCAGCACCAAAAGAAAAAACAGTTCAGGATTTGTTGGGCTTGTATGAAGAAAAGTGGATTGATGATTGGTATCAAACAGAAGAGCAAAAAACAGAGTACAAATCACACGGAAAAGAGATTTTGGAAACCTATTTTGAAACGCATTCTCCGTTTGTGCAACAGCCAATTGCGTTGGAAAAAAGTTTTAGAATCAGAGTAGGGAATTGCACGTTCAGTGGAAGAATTGATAGAATAGATTCACGTGATGACGGAATTGCGATCATTGATTATAAAACCGGGCGGCCAAAGACTCGGCTGGAAAAAGTTGATAAGCAGCAGTTGTGGTTGTATCAACTGGCAGCGCAAAAAGATTTGCAGTTGCAACACTTAGGTCCGGTGGTTGGTTTGGAGTATTGGTACCTCACAGACGGTAGTATCCAAACGGTGACAACTGATGCAGAAACTGTGCTCAAGTTTGAAGAAGAGCTTGTCGCATTGGTGGATGATGTGCTAGCCTCAGACTTTGCACCGACCCCAAATCAAATGATTTGTAGAACGTGTGAGTTCAACACGATTTGCCCACATAGAAAATTATAAGTATGGATGGATTAGGAAATGACTTAAAGCGAGCGGTGGCTCGATCAGGAATTGCAAAGCAGGTTTCAACTTCACAAGTTGTTGAATATGCAGAAAAGGCACTTGAGCAGGTTCTTGGAGATGCGGCTGGGCATATTCGACCACAATATGTAAAAAACAGAACTCTGACCGTGGCGTGTGACTCAGCAGCCGTGGCCCAGAAGCTCAAGCTGAATGAGCCAGCAATTTTAGACGCAATTAAAGCCCTGGATACAGAGCAGTTGGAGCCAGTAGAGCGGATTCGGTATCTTTTGTAGGGGCTTGTCAAGCCGGCAATTCTGCAGTACTCTTTTGTAGAAGGAGGAGTACTCTTTTATTTTCTATGACTCTCAAGCAATACCTAGTGTTAATGGCTTTGGCTACCGCATTATGCGTTGCAGCATTTGGGTTTGTTGTGGTCTCAATTGACCCGTTTGAGGCGTCATTTTTAGGAGTTTCGCTATTTTATGCGAGCTTCTTCCTCTCAGTTTTGGGAGTGTTTTCACTGATTGGGTTTGCGATTGAGAGCATTTTGTTTAATCGCGAAACTATCGTGTTCAGAAAAGTGAAAAAGAGTTTTCGACAAGGAGTGCTATTTGCCACACTGTTGTGTGTGGTGTTGTGGCTAGCGCATGCACAACTTCTGCGATGGTGGACTGTGGTGCTGCTGGCAATGGGACTAAGTATATTGGAGTTTGTATTTTCTAGAGAAACTAAGCGTCTATGATTTTGCGACAATCACAGCTGTTCACAAAGACCAGCAAGGACAATCCAAAGGATGAGGTAAGTACCAATGCGCAGTTGCTTATGCGCGCTGGTTTTGTTGATAAGGTAATGGCCGGAGTGTACAGCTATTTGCCGCTTGGGTTGCGCGTGCTTGAGAAGATCAAAGACATTGTACGAGAGGAGATGAATAGTTTGGGATCACAAGAGATTTTGATGCCAGCACTTCATCCAAAAGATAACTACGACAAGACTAATCGTTGGGATGCGATTGATGTGTTGTTTAAGTTTGAGGGTGCAAATGGGAAGGATCTGACGCTTGGGTCAACACACGAAGAGATTGTGACGCCACTGGTACAGAAGTTTGTAAAGTCATATAAGGATTTGCCGGTCTCTGTGTATCAGATTCAGGACAAGTTTAGAAATGAGGCGCGGGCTAAGTCTGGGTTGTTGCGCGGGCGAGAGTTTAGCATGAAGGATTTGTATAGCTTCCACAAGACAGAAGAAGATTTTGTCGAATTTTATGCTAAGGCAGGTGAGGCATATCACCGCGTGTTTGAGCGATGTGGAATGGATGCAAAGTACACTGCTGCGGATGGTGGAGTGTTTAGTAAGCATTCTCATGAGTTTCAGGTGTTTACGCCACATGGTGAAGACATTGTGTTTACCTGCGGAAGTTGTGATCTACACTTCAATAAAGAGATTGTTGAGGAAGAGAAGTGTGCAGAGTGTGGTGGAGGTTTGGAATCAAACAAAGCTATTGAGGTTGGAAACATTTTCCCATTGAAAACTAAGTTTACTGACGCGTTTGGATTTACATATCCAGACTCAGATGGTAAAGAGCAGGAGGTGCTCATGGGATGTTATGGAATTGGGATCTCTCGTGTGATGGGAGCCATTGTTGAGGTGCATCACGATGACAATGGGATGATCTGGCCAGCAGAGGTTTCTCCAGCTGATGTGCATGTTGTTGCAGTTGGTGATTCTGAAGCTGTAATGAAAAAGGCCAACGAAATTGCAATCACGCTAAATGATCATGGAAAAGATGTACTGCTTGATGACAGAGCAGAGCGCCCAGGAGCAAAATTTGCTGATAGCGACTTGATTGGAATCCCGGTAAGAATTGTGGTCAGTGAGCGATTGATTGAGCAAGGTTCGGTAGAGGTAAAAGAACGAACTGCGCAAGACGCTGTGGTGTTATCTGAAGCAGAATTCTACAGCCAATGGGGAATGTAAGCATGAATAAAACACAAATCAATGTTTAAAAATCTATTTGGAAAATTTACTAAAGATCTAGGAATGGATCTTGGTACATCAAATACCCGTATCTATGTCAAAGATAAGGGTATCGTTGTCAATGAGCCGTCAGTAGTTGCGGTGAACATCAGAACAGAGCAGATTTTGGCGGTGGGAAATGAGGCCAAGCAAATGCTTGGAAAGACGCCGCCGCATATTATGACGTCTCGGCCGCTGGCAAATGGTGTGATTTCAGATTTTGAAGTTACAGAGCGAATGCTGAAATACTTCTTTGAGAAGGTGCATGAAGAAGAATTTACGGTTGTTCCGCGCCCGCGTGTGGTGATTGCAGTTCCGCTTGGAATTACAGAGGTAGAACGTAAGGCAGTAGAGGACGCAGTGACCTCAGCTGGGGCAAAAGAGGTATTTACCGTTGAAGAGCCTATGGCTGCTGCTATTGGAGCGCGTATGGCTGTTGAGGATCCTGTAGGGAGCATGATTGTGCAGCTTGGGGGTGGAAATACCCAAATTGCCATTATCTCGCTTGAGGGAGTGGTTAAATGGGAAACAAACCATATTGCCGGAGATGAAATGACCAAAAACATTGTGCAATACACTCGTGAAGTTTTTGGACTGTTGTTGGGTGACGCGCACGCAGAAAACATTAAGATTGCAATTGGGTCTGCTATGCCATCTGATGTGGTGACTGAGTATCCAATGCGTGGTAGAGATGTGTTGTCTGGATTGCCTAAAGAGGTGGTTATTGATAGCGAGCATGTGTATCGCGCAATTGCACCAAGTATTGCCAAAATTGTTGAGCTGATTAAAACAACATTGGAAACCGCGCCGCCAGAAGTGGTTGCTGACATTCATGAGCGTGGAATTGTGTTGTCTGGTGGAACCGCAATGTTGCGAGATCTAGATGTGGTGGTAAGTCAGGAAATTGGAATCCCTGTCCGAGTTGTTGATGATCCAATTACGTGTGTGGTGAGAGGAACAGGAATTTTGCTTGAAGATACACGATTGTTGAAAGAGGTTGCGCTTCCATCTGCGCAAGAAGATGCAGTTAGCATGTAACTATGCAACAACGGCAAACTGGTTCAATTTGGGCACTATTGATCACAGTTGGAGTGGTTGTGGTTATTTTGCAGGTGACTGGAGTTTTGGCGCCGATTACTGCTGTGGTTTCACAAAGTGTGGC
>CAYZOG010000054.1:0-4300 GCA_964480225.1 uncultured Gammaproteobacteria bacterium
AGGAGGAGCCATCAAGTTACCAGATCATTTTGACCAAGATCCTGCCAAGTGGCGTGCAAACCTGCGTGAGATTGAGCTGAGAAAGGAAAGGATTCCACACCTACTCCAATCGCTCACCCCGGAGCAGATTGAACGGTACAACCACCCGTTCTACTGCGTGAAGTGCGGCGAGCAATTCACAGCGGAGCTTGGCGACCGATTTGGCGTGGCAACGCGCTGTAAAAATCACCAATTCTCTGGATCCCGTGGAGGCGGCGTGCCCAGAGACAGATACTGCAGGTACTGCGGAAAACAGTTTAGCGGACCCACCTCAGGAAGGTGGGATAGCTGCCTATGCGATTCCTGCAAAACCTAAAAGGCCGCCCTACCGGGAGGCCTTTTACAATTCCATGTCCTTTAAAATTTCGTCAGCATCAAGCTCTTTTGCTTTTCCTTCTGGGAGCTTTGTTGTTGCTTCCACACGCGCTTCCATATCTTTACTGTCGCAGTGATGCACCAAGTTTCCATTCACTTCTACATTTGGTCCGTACGAGCAATACCCTGTGCAACCTCTTTTCTGAACCTCAAACCCGGCCTCCTCCAAGCGCTCCTGCACTCTTTCCGAACCTATCTGGGAGCAGCTCTGCCCGCAACACACGTTTACTTTTTTACAACTCATATTGACTTTTTCCTAAATTCTTGCAACACTTTTTGAAGTTGAGGGTTCATGGACCGAGGGGATACGACTCCAGGTTGGTGGAAATGTACAGACTTCCGAGACTGTGTTTTGGGTGCTCCCTTAACCATTTTCTTATGGTTAACTCCCAATCACTAACCCCCTCTTGGCCGAGGAAGCGGCTAATTCCCCTCACTGGGTCGATGCTAACGCGTCGGCCCTTTTCTATTTTTTCTTCCCCAAAAACAAACTTGCCTGAACGCAAACGTCAATAAGCACAAACACACCTACGACATATTCCGTTGTCCTATACCCTGGATTTGAGTTAATCCACATGAATGCAAACACAGCCAGCACAACCATTAGATGCAACCCATGAAATAACTTATTTACTCCAGAAAACTTTTTATGCTTCAAAACATCAAACGCAGAAACCATTCGCAACACACTCACACCCGCAAACGGGACAGCAGCGAGAAGGCCGATAACCCCAAAGATTGGGCCCAGCCCTTCCCCAAACGACGCCCACAAAAAGAATCCAGTCACAAGCACCGCGACAATTAAGTACACAGTGGCGAAAACTACATTAGCACGCATTCTAGTGGTATTCATATTCTACTGTTATTAGTTACCTGTCTCTAGTATATCCTACCGGCTGATTCTCCCGCAAAAACTCCACCCTATCCTTAATCTGCGCAACCACATAGTGCAATTGTTTTTTTGTTGTAGATTCTCCAAATGAAATTCTCACTGTGGACTTTGCATCTTGCGCAGACATTCCAATTGCGCTTAACACATGTGACGGACCGGTAGAGCTTGAGGTACACGCACTTCCAGTTGCAATTGCAATTCCGCGCTCATCCAAATGATACAACAATGCCTCCGCCGCAACACCTTCAATGGTCACACTCACATTGTTTGGCAACCGATTCTCCGGATCTCCGTTAAACTTCACATCTGGAACAGCTTTTGCCAACTCTTGCACAAACCAATCGTTTAGCTCCTGTTGTCGAACCTTCTCTTCCTCACGTCGCGCATCAACTCGCTGCAACGCCGTAGCTAACCCAACAATCGCAGGAACATTTTCTGTACCTGCTCGCAAACCAAACTCTTGCCCGCCACCAACCACAACAGACTGAAGGGCAACACCTTTTTTCACAAACAGCGCACCAATCCCCTTTGGCCCGTAGATTTTCCCTCCATTGATACTCATCAAATCTACGTGCAAACTTTCAACCTTAAGCGGTAAATACGCTGGCGCCTGACATGCATCAACATGCAACAGCGGCTTCCAGCCGTTTTCTTTTTCAAACTTCAACAACGCACGCCCAAGCGCAGCAATATCATTTACAGATCCAATCTCATTATTGGCATACATTACAGAGATCAGCGCAGTGTCATCGGTAATCATTTTCACAATCTGCTCCGCATCAACCTGCCCATATTCATTCACTGGCGCAAACTCCACCGCGCTTCCCTCTTGTTTCAATACCTCAACCGCAGACAACACGGCTTTGTGTTCCACAGGCGTGGCAATTACATTTTTCTTTTCTGACTTTCTAACCGCTCCCAAAATCGCCATGTTCACACTTTCTGTTCCACCATTTGTAAAAATAATTCTGCCTGGTTGGGTTCCAAACACTTCAGCCACACCCTTCCGAGCCTTCACAATCGCATCCATTCCAGCCCGCCCAACCGCATGAAGCGCTCCAGGATTCCCAAATTGCGTAGCCCAAAATGGCGCCATTGCATCAAGCACCTCAGGCGCAACTGGTGTGGCAGCTGCGTGATCTAAATATACTGTTTTTGTTTTATTCCAAAACATACTTAAATTCCAAGCGCGTCTCGCAAATCTTGAGACGGTTTCCACGGCGGATCAAACGTTGGAACAACATCCACATGTTTCACACCGTCCAACTTCATCACTTCATCCATGATTGCTTCTGTAATCTCCTCCCGAGCCGGACATTGCGGCGTAGTAAACGTCATCAACACACCAACGCGCTTTCCACTTTCCTTAATATCAACACTTCTAACCAACTCAAGTGTCACAATATCAATCCCAAGCTCAGGATCTGCAACTTCCTCCAATGCGTCAATTACATCTTCTTTGGTAATCATAGTGCGTCGTATCCATTATCTTCAATTTGTTTTGCCAACTCTGGCCCGCCACTTTTCACAATCTTCCCGTCTCGCATCACGTGAACGTGTGTTGGGTTCAAGTAGTCCAAAATTCTAGTGTAGTGTGTAATCAACAACACGCCTTTGTCCTCACCAGCAAACTGATCAATTCCTTCTGCTACAACTTTCAATGCATCAACATCCAGTCCTGAGTCAGTTTCATCCAAGATTGCGTACTTTGGATCCAACACCAACAACTGCAAAATCTCCATTCGCTTTTTCTCTCCTCCAGAAAACCCAACGTTAATTGAGCGCTTTGCAAATTCCTTATCCATACCAAACGCTTCCATCTTCTTCTGAAGCTCCTGATAAAACTTCACTGGATGCAATTTCTCGCCAGTGAGTGCGGACTTTGCGCTTCGCAAAAAGTTCGCCACGGTTACCCCGGCGATTTCTGGTGGGTATTGCATAGACAAGAACATTCCTGCTTGTGCACGTTCTTGTGGTGAAGATTCTGTCACCTCTTCCCCATCAACGGAAATTGTCCCGCCAGTCACAGTGTATTTAGGGTGCCCCATTAGCGAATTCGCCAAAGTTGATTTCCCAGATCCATTTGGTCCCATAATCACATGAACCTCTCCGGCCGGAATCTCAAGATCAACGCCGTGCAAAATTTCCACGTCGTCTGCGCTAACCTGTAGTTGTTTAATTTCTAGTGCCATAGTGTTGTACTGCATCTTGCGCGGCTCGCAGCGCGATTGTCGCACATTTACTTCTTAAGTCAATAATTTCAAAGCCAAACAGCTCGTCAATCGTTTGTTTTGTCATATTCATTACCTCTTCTGGAGTTTTTCCAACCAGCGCATCTGTAAGCAATGAAGACGCTGACTCACTGATTGCACATCCAGTTCCAGTGTATGTTGCGCGCGCAATCTTGCCGTTGTCCATCTTCAAATACATTGTCACTTCATCTCCACACGTTGGATTGTCGAGTTCAGAATGCACATCAGCATCAGCCATCTCTTCCTTGTTGATTGGGTTTTTGTACAGTTCCAAAATCATCTCTCTGTACACCGTGTCCATTTCACCAATATCATCATGATTTGGTTTTGGCGCAACAATTGCTTGCACTCCCGCCACCAACTTATCCAGGTCCGCCTTGCTGGTATACAAATACAATGATGCTCTAATTGTTCCAGTAATCCCGAGTTTTCTCATCAGTGGTTGCGCACAATGATATCCAGTTCTTACTGCCACCCCATGACCATCAAGCATAGTTGCTGCGTCATGTGGATGCACACCATCAATTGTGAAAGAGATCACTCCAGCACGAGGTCCTTTGGTTGGGCCAATGATTTTCACCGCATCAATTGCTTGTAGTTTTGGCATCACGTAGTCCAGCAACTCTTGCTCATGCGCATGGATTGCGTCCATTCCCACAGCATTCAAATACTGGACTGCAGCTCCCAAACCAATTGCTCCAGAAATATTTGGAGTTCCTGGCTCAAACTTTGCCGGCGCGTC
>CAYZOG010000055.1:0-4255 GCA_964480225.1 uncultured Gammaproteobacteria bacterium
CATCCAAAAACGCTTGGATCGCGTCCTTGGTCATGGCGTTGTGATCAAACAGCTCCGCATCTGAAAGAACGTTGTTTGGGTTGAACTCTGCTGCTGATGCAGTAACTGGTGCAAGTGCGGTGATCAGTGCAAGTGAAAGTAGGGCAAGTTTTTGCATAAATATAGTTGTGAAAGTGTAGTATACCGGTTTTGTGAAGTCGGGTAAAACATTGACAAAACCGTAAAAACACTGTAAATCTTGAATTGGACTTCATCTTGTCGTAAGGAGGAGGAATGATTGAGGCCACTCTGCTTATCGCTATAGCTACCGTGGCGCTGTACTGGCTAGCTTTGGACTTGGCAGCGATACTGACGTTTGTGTTCACTGTTATGATCCCGCTGGCGATTATTGGTGGGATAGCCGAGCTGGTCGTCGACATTACAAAAGTACCTTTCCTAGGTGTTGTGGTCTTTGTCATCGGTGTGGTGGCATTCGGCAGCTGGGCTTGGGTGTAGGGGGAATACCAATGCTCTTGCTTGTCGCGACGGCCAGACCTCGATATGAAACAAACATGCCTCCTGCCTGGGAAACCTGGGCGGGGGTTGTTTTTATGAGGATTCTTACTTTTTAGCTTTCAAGTAGAAGTGACGAGCAAGACCAAAGAAAAGCGCGTAGTTAAACACAGGGATTAGGTAGTAGTACCACTTGAAAAATCCTGGAAGCTGAAGATTTGAGAATGTGAATCCTTTAAAAAGAAATCCAGTGTATTCTACAACACTTACAATCGCACCCCCTAGAAGAAGTTGGGTGCCATCGCAATACACATGTCCACCTTTTGGAAAGTTATCGCACACGTAAGATTCTTCTAGTTCTGCCTCAGGTCTGTTGTACCAGTCACTAATGCTGTTTTTCTCTGCAAAGTGGTTTGTCTGCTGGTAAATTGCGCTACCAATTTGAAAACCAACCATAAGCACTAGAACGATCAGAAGATGGGCAAAGACAGTTTTTAGTGCAACTTTTAACTTTGTTGTTGTGGTCATACAGTTGAGTCGTTAACTTTAGTAAATCGTAGCACTTCTTTACCCTCATACTCAACCATTTCCTCAAACATCCATTTTGGCCGAACCCAAATCTGATCTTTCCCAAAGTCAGGAGACTCGTACAATGCTTGGTACACCACCATTTCTTCTAAAGTTTCGCTGTGACGAGCTATACCAATGACGTTGTATAGGTTTCCTCTGAAGTGTTGGCATTTGCCAAGTTGCATAGCTTAATTACAGTTTAATTATCGAACCTTCTGGTACAGTTCGCAAGTCATAATAAAATCCTTGCCATCCTGCGCGCTTTGCGGTGGATGATAGAGGTTTTCTTGGGACAAACATTTCTGGTGTCTGCAAATCTGCAGACAGATAGTACATAGCAAACTTCTTGCTATTTACCAGAACGATATATAGCGGAAAGTAGATTCCAGCGTCCATTCTTTTCCTCTGGGGTCCCCAGGCTGCACCCAAAATTGTGGCGGGAAGTTTGGTGGTGTTTGAAACAGTCTTGGACTTGACTTGTGCTACAAAACCACAAAAATCACAAACAATATCTGCGCATTTAAAGTTTGGCAGGAGTGCCTTTAGTGTGTTTGGTTTTTTGCACTTTGGGCATGTGCAATGTTTTGCAACAAGTTTTTCACCAAAGGTGCCTAATTTTTGCTTTTCTGTGGGCATATTTACTGTATATAGGTGTAGTGTACGCCTCTATTGTTGTTGAAGCAACCTTGACAA
The DNA here is from genome assembly GCA_964480225.1 of uncultured Gammaproteobacteria bacterium. Lineage (GTDB taxonomy): Bacteria > Patescibacteriota > Patescibacteriia > Magasanikbacterales > JBBTQS01 > CAYZOG01. The sequence continues at coordinate 1,756 of CAYZOG010000055.1, forward strand.
AATCGCTAAAATGTGGTATTATTTTTTGTTGAGTTCGTGGGCTTATTTGCGTAATTTGACTATAAATTGTGCAAAAAATGGCTACGGCCTCAGTCAACCGCAACGGAGTTGGCTGGCGTGTGTGCGTGTGTGAGGTGAAAATGAGTGACAATGTGAAGCGTGGTGTGGTCAAATTTTTCAACGGTAGCCCGGGGAAGAACTTTGGCTTCATCATTCCGGCTGATGGAGGGGAGAACGTCTTCTTCCACTTCAATAACTACCAGCCGTACGATGGAGGAACTTCTGGTCCACATCGGGAGCCGCGGAAGGGTGACGAGCTCATCTACCGCGAGGAGCACGCCCCCAGAGGGGTGCGAGCCAAGAAGTGGGCCTTTGCGGAGGAGATGACCGCCTCCGTCAATGAGGGACCAGTCGGGGCCATCAAGCTGAGCGAGATGGAGACGCTTTATCGGAGCGGTCTGAAGCCGGGTGATGAGTCCGTGTACTACACGGAGAAGTTCACCTTCGGATTCTGCTACGGCGGCGTAGGCTGGACTGAGGTTATCCTGCGCCCGTCGACCGGCGAGCTGTTCCGGTTTGACTGCTACGACGCGGAAGCGTCCAACCACGAGCCGTACCTCAAATCGCGTGGGCGAGTGCCCAACGGCAGCCTGCCGGACGGTATCACCATTCTGGATGAGTAATCATCCCGCTGGCGGGCGACACCGCTGAACTTAGACCGCTTGGAGCACTCCAGGCGGTCTTTGTATTGTTGACAAAAGTGCGTGCGATGAGTACGATACGGTATCCGCAATGGTGCGGTAAAAGGAGGAGAAATGAGTCAATTTGAGGCTGAAGTGCTGCAGTGGGTCCAGAGCCAGTTGTCAAGACGGGCACCGGGAAGAAGCCCGGAAAGTTTCTCAGCAGACACTAAAGTTAGTATAGGACTTGTCTGCGACGTTGGAATGATGGCTACTGTCAGATACTGCGTTGTTGTCCTTACTACAGATGGCATGACAGTGGGCGAGCTTGTTCATCAGATTGTGACAAAGAGTCGCGCAAGGAGAGAAAATGATATCTCCATTTAAGGTGGACCGGGGGAGGTTGATCTGGGAATTAAACCATGGAATCTTGGATTTTGGGTCCAGGAGGGCTCGGGAAAGAATCTTTAGAGAGATTGGATGTCTCACCGTTCGGTCAATGCCAGTGGTGGGAGCAGCTGTTGCCATAAGGACGGCAGTTGGTGAGTATCTGAGGGTGATGAGGCTTGCACCAGCTCAGATTCCTGTCTCCGCTACGAGATTTCAACACGCATCATACAAGCGTGCATCAACTCCTCAAGCGCCATTACTGCCTTAACAGGTGAGCATGGCGTACGCCTTACGGGATGGGAGGTTGAGCATATCGTAACTACGCAATGGAAACAGGTTGAATACCTTGTTCTGGATGCGTAACGTAATAGAGTCGCTTTGAGTGTCACACTCGGCGGCTTTTGTGTTTTATAAAAGTACGTTACATTGATTTTTTAAAGTACACCTGCTACTCTTGGGTATCCGCAATTTCGCGGTGAAAGAGGGGTTGGAGGAGGGATAGCCTGTGTTTGATGACCTGATTGGATGGGCAGTGAACATTCTTCTTTTCGTGTTTTTGGCGAGCATGTTCATCACCACAATCTGGATGCTCATTGTTTTTGTGGTTGTACCACTTCTGCTAATTGTTGCGGCTAGTTTCATAGCAGGAAGAATCACTGGTAGTGAGTGGGCTGGGATTTTGGTTTTCCTTGCTCTTCTGATTTTGTACATTATTTGGGTGTACAACAATTGGTGAGAGAGTGGTGTCAGCGGCCGGGTACCGCACAACAGAAAGAGCCTTCACCTTGAACAGGGTGTGGCTTTTTGTTTACTGCAAAAACCAAGCTTTCTCAAACGTATTAAGACACTCTTGTGAAGGAGAATCCATTGCAAAGCAATCTACACACAGGTCGTACTTTTTGTCTTTCACAATGTTACCAGTGTCAGTACAAGAGACAAATTTCTTACAAAGCTGTGAGGGTCTTACCACTTCAGCACATACAAAGTCTTCTTGTGTGCAAGTTAGCTCTTTGGTGTCAAAGAAACATGATTTCACCATCCATGTATCACTAGTAGGAAGTGGTTCTGAGGTTTGTGGCTGATACGCAAAAGAGCACCCTGGCAAAACAATAAGCGCTAAGAGTAAAAGAAAAGTTTTGTGCATATTTTTGAGAATAAATTAGCTAATTCTAGTATAGAGGTATGCCTCTATTTATACAATGAAACCTCCATGAATCTTGACAAAACCATTTAAAAGTGGTATAGTCTTGCGTTCATAGGAAAGAACTTTGGACCCCATGATCGCTGGGGAAGCGGTTATACAGAGAGGTTAGAATGCAAGCAGTTTCCCTTGGTCGAAAAATCGAAGGTGCCAAGAACTTCGTTCAGATGGGGTCGGACGAGCGTCCGCCCGTTGATGAAGTTGCCGAGTTCGCTCGTCAGAACAGCGC
>CAYZOG010000056.1:0-4150 GCA_964480225.1 uncultured Gammaproteobacteria bacterium
CAAAAGGCGAAATTGCCTAAAAACAGTCTAGGGTGATATCCCTAGACTGTCAACTATATTTCTCTACTGTCATACCCCCAATGCAGCAATGCTTGCCGCTGTCTTGGCCTACAATCCAAATCCTTGGATTTGCAATTTTTCTTCACCTGAGACGCGTGACGTCTAAATGCTTTCCACCGCTTAATCTGCCGAGTATCCTCTTCCGGCGTCCTCCTCCCCAAATAATACCGACAATACCACTGAAACCACCCATGCGGATCCTGTTGCACAATCCACCGTTTGCGTTTCCACTCTGCCAACGACTGACTTGCCAATACCCCAAAACAATTCAACTTCTTATCACCCTCTTCAGACAACTTCACCCCAACAAACCAACTCGCTGGCAAATCCTTTGGCTTTCCATTTTTCACCCCAACAAAATATGAACCACCAAAAATTCCTGTCTTCAGCATCTGCTTTGGCGTTAGATCTGGTGTAAATTCTGGATCAAAATTCTTCCCCTCAGGCTCTACCAATTCATACTGATAGTTTTTCTGAAACTCGTCACTATACCGAACCTTCTTAATCACTCTTCTAGGCATACTATTTCTCCACCCAATCGTTAAATCTCTCCCGCAACTTTGCGATCTTTGGATCAATTCTTACTTTGCAATACGGCTGACTAGAATTTTCATTGTAATAGTTCTGATGCTCTGGTTCTGCTGGATAAAATCCAGTAAACGGCTCTAGTGTAGTGACGATAGGTTCGTCAAAAATCTTATCTGTCTCTAGTTTTGAAATATATTCCTGCATTTGTGTGCGCTCCTGCTCATCCTGAAAAAACAATACAGACCGATACTGCGGACCAATATCCGCCCCCTGACGATTTAGTGTTGTTGGATCATGTGTTGCAAAAAAGACATCAAGCAACACTTCAAGTGGAATCACGTCCGGATCATAGGTCAGCTGAATTGCCTCTGCGTGCTGTGTCCTTCCACTTCCAACCCGGTAATACTGCGCGTCCTCCTCTTTCCCACCAGAATACCCAGACTGCACATTACTCACACCTTTAAGACGCTGAAATACCGCTTCTGTGCACCAGAAACAACCATTTCCCATTGTGAGTGTTTTTGTATTCATGAATACAGTGTAACACAAAAAGAAAACCGCCGACCCTGCTCCATGCATGTCGGCGATTCTTTGTTTCCCAGCTGTCAGCCGGGATTAGGCAGTGAGGTGCTCCGCTTCGTGACCCTGGTTACGAACCTCGTCGGCGAGGTCCGCTGGCGGACTCTCCTCATCCTTCAGCTCGGAGCTGAAGACAAGGCCGATCATGTGCTGCAGGAGCGGCTCGTAGAAGGCAAAGAGCTTTGGCCAGTCTTTCCGGCCGTCGTCCTTTTTCTTCTTGTTGTCCTTGCCATCCTCGGCGTCGCTAGCAGCGCTGGCGGCGACGTCCTTCTCGTCGTCCGTCTTGTAGTCACCTGGAAGCGCCAGGTTGAGCAACGGCGTCCGCTCTCCCTCCAGCCACCTGACGTGACTTCCGATGACCGAGTGGAGACGGCGTGCCGCCCCTTGCTTGGTCACGTAGTTGGAGAACACCGCGTTGAGCGTCTCCGACTCCTGAAGGCCGAGCAGGCCCAACGGCAAGTTCGTAAACCGCCCCAGACCCCTCCTCACCTCAAATTTGATTCCAGTGAAGGGAATCTCCAACCCAGGGATGTACGCCAGGACATCCGCCACAGCAGCCAGGCTGAAGCGGCTCTCCTCAGGCTTTTCTCCCTCTCCCTTTACCACGCGGACCAGGGAGAGATGAGCCTGGAGTCGCGTAGCGCACTCTCCAAGCTGTACTACCTCACCCAAATCCTTTGAGTGTACACTGACATCCCCCATAACTCCTCCTACTTAGCGCTTGGGGTTCAGACACAACACTGGAAAACTTCTCCAGTGATTGCAAACTTTACCAGTTTTCCTGGTTTTAGTCAATAAAAAAGCGGCCCGCGCTAGCGGGCCGCCAAACTCCTATTTTTACAAAGACCAATAGCTCTTTCCTGGGAAATCACTAGGGTTCCACATATTTCTGATATCTACCACCATTCCAGTCTCGTTGAGCAAGCCACTCACCCACTCTGGTCCGCGCTGTTTAAATTCGTCATGAGCTGTTGCTGCAAGCACCACATCAGCCCCAGCACAATCTGCCTCCTGAGCCAATCCAAATCCATATTCATGCTCCACTTCTGCCGCGTCTGCATGCGGATCATAGGCAACCAACTGCGCACCAGCTTTTGTCAGCAACTGTGCCAACTCCGCTGCCTTAGAATTTCTAACATCAGGAACATTTTCTTTAAATGTCACACCAAGCATTGCAACTTTTGGTGTCTCCACTCCCTGTGCTTTTGCCCACGCCATAATCTCATCCGCAACATACTGCGCCATTCCATCATTAATCGCGCGCCCAGCCAAAATCACTTCTGGTTCATACCCCAATTCTTTTGCGCGGAATGTAAGATAGTACGGATCCACACCAATACAGTGTCCGCCAACTAGTCCTGGAGTAAACGGCAAAAAGTTCCACTTAGTTCCTGCGGCTTCCAATACGTCTGTAGTTCTAATCCCAACCTTGTGGAAGATCAGAGAAAGCTCGTTCATAAACGCAATGTTCAAATCGCGCTGCGCGTTTTCAATAACCTTTGCCGCCTCTGCAACCTTAATACTTGGCGCACGATGCACTCCGGCCAAGCAGATTTCGCCATACATTTGCGCAAGCGTGTCCAAGGTTGGCGCATCAGCACCAGAAACAACTTTGATGATCTTATCAATCGTTCTTTCCTTGTCTCCTGGGTTAACTCGCTCTGGTGAATATCCTGCGCTAAACTGCTCGCCAAATTTCAATCCAGAAACCTCTTCCAAAATTGGCACGCACACCTCTTCAGTCACACCTGGGTACACTGTAGATTCATATACCACAATCGAACCTTCTTTCAGATGCTGCCCAACCATTTCACTTGCCTTCTTCAGCAACTTCAAATCCGGCGTGTTGGTTGCATCAACTGGAGTTGGAATTGCCAAAATAAACACCTTAGCCTCATCCAATTTGTTCACATCATCTGTAATATCAAGTGTGGTCGCTGCAAGTTCCGCATCCTCAACCTCATTCATTGAGTCCTTTCCACCTTGCAGTTCCGCAACCTTAGTAGAGTTAACATCAAACCCAATTACATCAAACTGCTTTGCCAACAACACCGCAAGTGGCAATCCAACATACCCCAACCCAACCACTGCAATCTTTGCTTCTTTATTTTTCAATTGCTCAAACGTAACCATATTATTGCATTTGTTTTGCTGCCTTCACCATGGCAACTGAATCAATTTCATACGCATTTCTTAGCCAGGCTTGTGACCCAACTTTTGATGCAAATTCGTTATTCAACCCTAGTCGAACAAACCTCTTTGGCATCACACCAGCGTCCATCAATACTTCTGCAACTGCACTTCCTAGTCCACCATCCAGCACATGCTCTTCCGCGGTAATAATCCCCTTGGTCTCTTGTGCGGCCTGGATAATAGTAGCAGCATCTAGCGGCTTCACACAATACACACTCAGAACACGCGCTGAGATTCCTTCTTTTGCCAACTCATCTGCCGCAGCCAACGCCTCTACCAATACACCACCAGTAGTCATGATTGTAACATCATCACCCTCTCTTACCGTTCTAATCTTTCCAAACTCAAACACCTCACCGTCACGCTTAGTGTTTCCAGCTGTTGTTTTGTCAAGCCTAAGATACGCCGGACCATCATGCAAGATCATGTTCTTGGTCAGCTGATCCACTTCCCAATCACATCCTGGAGACAACACCATCATGTGTGGCAACGCACGCATCATAGAAATATCTTCTGTAGCGTGATGAGACATTCCAAGCGCTCCATAACTCATTCCACCACCAACAGTCACAATCTTTACCGGCAACTCATGATACGCAACATCAATTCTTACCTGCTCCATTGCACGTAATGTTGGAAAACTTCCCAAAGAGTATGTCAGTGGAATCTTCCCTTCAAGCGCTAATCCAGCAGCAATTCCAGTCATGTTCTGCTCCGCAATTCCAATATTGAAAAATCGCTCTGGAAACTTTGCAATAAAATCATCCAAAACTTTAAAGCCAAGATCTCC
>CAYZOG010000057.1:0-3976 GCA_964480225.1 uncultured Gammaproteobacteria bacterium
CATCCAAAAACGCTTGGATCGCGTCCTTGGTCATGGCGTTGTGATCAAACAGCTCTGCATCTGAAAGAACGTTGTTTGGGTTGAACTCTGCGGCTGATGCAGTAACTGGTGCAAGTGCGGTGATCAGCGCAAGTGAAAATAGGGCAAGTTTTTGCATAAATATAATCGTGAGAGTGTAGTATACCGGTTTTGTGAAGTCGGGTAAAACATTGACAAAACCGCAAAAATATTGTAAATCTTGGAGTGGACTGCCTTGGAGGGATTGGCAATGATTGAGGCGTTTGTCTTTTTCATCATCGTCCTCTTGTTCTACACTGAGATGATCAGCTTCATCGTTACGCTGCTGCTGATTGTGATCTTTGTGGTCGTGCCGCTTGCGGCGCTTGGGAGCTTGAGTGCTGGCGCTGCCAAAGCCCACCCTGTGTTGGGTGGCGTGGTATTTGTCGCAGGCTTTATGGCATGGCTCTGGTGGATGGGGCCACAATGGGGCGACCTCTTCTGGTCGTTCTGAGAGGAGGAGAGATGAGCGAGAAAGGTTCGGAAACAAAAACATCGGTCGCGGATCAGTACTTTGACGGCACAATCAGCAAGCCGTCGTCGCGACCGCCCTCCTGGGTTTGGAGGGTGACACTTGATCAAGGGATCACTAGCTTGCTGGTGATAGGAGCAGTGCTGATGCTCCTGGTGATTGCGACAAGTAACCCCCCGACATGAAACAGAAACGCCCCTACCTGGGAAACCTGGGTAGGGGCTGTTGTTTTTAAACGTCAAAGCCCGGACGGTGGTCCAGGCTTGGTAGTTACGCGCTAAAAACTCGTTTTAGCGCTGCGACAATGGCCTCGTACGTGAGGTCGCGGGCGGCGTAAGACGCCCGGTCCTCGGTGAAGACAGCCACCTCGTGCTCTGCAAGCATGGCGGCGATGTCAGCAAACTCTTTGTCGAGTCCGGGCATCAGCTGACTCCGGAGCTGCGTGAACATCTCTACACAGTGGCGTTGGGCCAACTGCGCGGTGAACACGTATCTGTCGCGATTTGGTGTGTCCAGCTCCTCCTCAAGTCGGTTGAGCTTGGCGACAAACGTGTACACGATTGCCTCCAGTCGATCCATAGTGGGATCGCATTCATGCTCGGCAAGCTCTAGGGCGAGCCACGTTAGTGCGCTGTGCACTGCTGTTTGATCAAACACAACCCCTCCTGCTGTGGTTCGATAGGATTTTCTTCTAATTTTGGCGAATTGTCAACTTGACCGGTTCGCTCATTCTCCGTAGGCTTGTGGAGTGGACCAACATGGAGGATGTATGGCAATAGAGGTTGATCCTCATCGCATTGGCGCCATGCTCCTCCTGAGGAATGTGGCAAAACAAGAATGTGGACTTGAGACCATTACGGAGGATTTGGTCATCCCAGAAGAAGCTTGTGCGCAGATAGCGCAGGTCGTATCAAAGCGTACCGGTTGCTTGGTGAGGTGTCGTCCAGGCGTCACGTTTGGGCAGATGGCAGACCAAGTGGCAAGGCAGAAGTGGGAGAAGGAAAAGAATCAGAGGATTCCGCCGCCGCCAAAACCTTGGACTACGGAGGATGCGAAAGCACTCGCCATAGGCTTGTCCATGCCTCTGTTCTTGGTACTGTCTTGGGGGCTGTTCTTCTGGTGGGTGTTGTGATACGCCCGCACAACCAAAAACCGCCTCGTGAGTAACTCCGGGCGGTTTTTGTGATTTACAGTTTTGTAAAGCGCGGCACTTGCTTGCCCTCATGCTCGACCATTTCCTCAAACATCCACTTTGGCCGAACCCAAATTTGATCTTTTCCAAAGTCCGGAGACTCGTACAGCGCCTGATACACCACCATCTCTTCCAGTGTTTCACTGTGGCGCGCTACGCCAATGACGTTGTACTGATTTCCTCTGAAGTGTTGGTATTTCCCAAGTTCCATAATGCATTGATTTTTTAAAGTATACCTGCTACTCTTGGGTATCCGCAATTCCGCGGGAAAAGGAGAGGAAATGGCAGAGGAAGTTATTTTGACTGCTGTTGAAGGTCGAAGGCTGGACAGATGGGCGGTTAAAGCAACTCGTCTGTTGCTGGCCAGGGTAAAAGGGGTTCCGGAAGAGAACCTCAACGGCATTACTGTCTTGTCTGTGCAGGAGCGCAGAACACTGGATCGCGAGTTTGCAAACTGGCACAAGCTGGCTCTGGACTCAGAGTCGCGAGACCTGAACACTTTGTCGGAGCTTCAGCTCTACGTTGCGGAGGCGCTGTACGATTCGTCTAATGAACATGTGCGTGAAAAGGTCTTGAAGGAGGCGGAGGCACGGAATCACTGGAAGGGGGTCGTCATCTGGATTCTCTTAGCTCTGTTGGCAGGGTTTTTTGTCTACCAGGCGCTGGGAGGGTAGATGAGTACCGTAACCAGAGCGATTCAGCTGGCTTCCGCCGCAGAGATGGAAGCGCAGCTTGGCGCAATCCCCGAAGTAGGGGAAATGCTAGTGGAGAACTTTCTCCCGTATGTGCGTGAGCACGCAGAGAAACTTGTGGAAGACAAATGGGAGGTTAGGCGAATTGCCTCCTACGCGTTTGGTCGGATGTCAGTTCTGCAGAGAGAGCAGATGACCGTGGCAGACTACATAAGACTGCGTCCGCACAGTCACCTCATCTTCGACGCACTGTGCAAGCCCATCACCTGACAAAACAACTAGTCGCCGGGACGGCGACCTCCGCGCCTTTGTGGCGTAGGCTACACCTCACTTTGCACACGCTAAGTGAGGTTCGCTATTTTAAGCTGATTTACGTTTTGCAAACACGTAAATAATACCCTTAGAGTGGTAAGTAGGCTTTGAAGTTTTAACCGTGTATAACTCTTGTACTTCAAACCCAGCTTTTTCAATATACTGTCGAATCTCCTCTGTAGAGAAATACGACCAAAATTTTTCAGCATCACCATATCTAAGATCTGGTGTTAGCTCCTCACCCTCACCTTGCTTAATGCCCACAAAGAGGATTCCGCCGGGCTTAACAACACGGTTGGCTTCTTGCAAGGCATGTAGGATGTCCTGTTTTGCAACGTGCAAGTAGGAGGCGCACGCCCAGATTGCATCAAAGGTTTTATCAGGAAAGTCCAGGGTTCTAAGATCCATCACCCGGAATGTGGATGTTGGGCTAGTCTCTTTTGCTAGTATTGTCATCTTGAGTGAAAGGTCTATTCCTGTCACGGCAAAACCGTTATCTGAAAAGATCTTTGCATCTCTTCCAGGGCCACAACCCAAATCTAAAATAGACGCACCGGGCCTAAGTTGTTGCATAAACTTCTGACCTTCAGGAGCTGGGTGCAAGTCTGCTGTTTGTTCACTATATGCCTGAGCATGTGTGTCGTAGCTTTGCGTTGTTTTGGTCGTGTTATCCATTTATTTTTGAAGTAACATATCTAAATCCACATCCAAATCTTCTAGCTTTTTCTGTAGTGCGTCACGAGTGTCCTTGATCCCTTTTGCGTAAATATCCTCGCTAGCATTTTGAAGAAAGAAGTCCAGCAGTTCTGACGTTGCGATGACTCCAACTTCAACATCAAGATTTTCTTTAATATATGTGGCGAGTTCTTCCGTCACAACTTGGCGGCGCTCGTCAGAGAGCATGTCCCATTTTCGTTTTTGGCTTGGCATATGGTGTCAGTGTACGCTCTTATTTTGTGTAGGGCAATGTTGACGAACCTTCTGTTTAGCAGTACGATACGGTATCCGCAATTCCGCGGAGAGGGGGAAAAATGACCGCTCGTGAAAAAGCAAGAAGATGGATCTGTAGTGAGATCCTTGAGATAACGGCAGGAGGACTGGACCTTCGCCATTTTGAAGGGAACACTGTGATCCCCATGCTGGAAGAGGAGGAGGCTGCAGCCTTCATCTCTCGAGTTGGGCAGCACTGCCAAGTGATACTGGATATCACTAGCGCGGGAACGCTCGATGAGATCACCACGCAGATCGAGG
>CAYZOG010000058.1:0-3273 GCA_964480225.1 uncultured Gammaproteobacteria bacterium
TATCCTACATCCACTATGGATATCAATAACAACAGACTCGCGCTTTCAGGAGTGGCGGGATCATTTTCAGAGGAGGCAGCGTTGATCTATGCACAGCGCGTAGGAATGACACCAGATTTGGTGTATTCTGTGGATATGGAGGGGGTTTTGCAGGACTTGGATGATGGTAAGGCAGATTGGGGGATTTTCCCAGTGGTAAACTCTCGTGGAGGGTTGGTGCAAATGGCATTTAAAGCCATGGGGAAACACACCTTTACGCTTCATGACGAACTTTGGATGGAGGTATACCAGTGTTTGATGACTCAGGAGGGGACTACGCATGCCGAGATTCGGCAGATTGTGTCTCATCCGCAAGCGATTGCACAGTGTGAGCGTTATCTAAGAAAAGAATTTCCAAACGTGAAGTTGGTGGATTGGGAAGATACTGCTAAAGCTGCGGAGGATTTGAAGAACGGAAAGTTCGACAAACACACTGCGGTTATTGCCCCAAGTCGTTCTGCACAAATTTATGATCTTGAGCTTCTTGCAAAGGGGATTCAGGACAACCATCCAAACTTAACTACATTTATTATTGTGCATAAATAATATGGAATTGCTCATTGCATTGGGGATTGGATCTGTTGCGGTCCTGGTTGCCTCATATATTGTTCCAGGTGTTGAGGTTGAGTCATTCATTGTTGCGATTGTCGTGGCAGTGGTGATGGGAATTTTGAACTCTGTGGTAAAACCAATCTTGGTAATGCTGACATTGCCAGCGACCATTTTGACCATGGGGTTGTTTTTGTTGGTAATCAACGTGGCGCTGATCTATTTGGCTGCGTGGTTGGTGCCAGGATTTGCAGTGTCTGGATTTTTCTCAGCGCTGTTCTTCAGTATTATTGTAACTATTGTGGTGAGTTTTCTTACCAAACTAAGCGCGTAATATATGCCGATTAAGCACAGTACTTCAGCACTAACCAAAGAGCAGCACGCTGCACAAGATGCCCGATACGCAGAAGGTCATGAGTATGACTACATTTTTGTTGGGACCGGAAATACATCACTAACTGCGGCTGCATTGTTGGCAAAGTCTGGTGCTAAGGTCTGCATGCTTGAGGCGCATGACATCCCAGGTGGGTATGCGCAAACATTTGTGATGGGGGATTACAAGTTTTGTGCACAGATTCACTACACATGGGGATGTGCGCCTGGTGGAAAGATTCATGCATTACTTGCCGAACTTGGTCTTACAGACAAAGTAACGTGGGAGCTCTACGACCCAGAAGGGTATGACCACATGGTAATGCCTGACGGAAAGCGTATTAAAGTTCCGTATGGTTGGGATAAGTTGGTGGATAACATTGCAGAAGCATATCCACATGAGCGTAAGGCTGCGGAAAAGTTTGTGGATGTGATGAAGAAGATTCGTGAGGAAACTGCGCGATTCCCAGCTAAAGGTGCTAAGTGGTATGAGTACATCACCAAGAGTTGGCAGTTCCCAACATTGATTAAGTATAGAAACAAGACATTGCAGGATGTGTTTGATGAATGCGGTCTTGGAAAAGAAGGGCAGTTGATTTTGTGTGCAAACGCTGGGGACTTTATGTCACCACCGCGTGAGCTTTCTGTGATTATCTACTGTTCATTGTTTGGTGGGTATAACACTGGAGCGTATTACCCAACTAAAGACTACAAGCAGTACATTGATAGTTTGGTGGAGGTGATTACTGGTGGGGAAGGTTCGCATATTTATTACGAAACTCCAGTGACTAAGATTGATATTGAAAACGGCGAGGCAAAGGCGGTGCACACCGCAAACGGTAAGACATTTACTGCGCCAAAGATTATTTGTGGAATGGATCCACAAGCTGCGGCAAAGGAATTGATTGGGTGGGATAATGTGCCGGCGTCATATCAGAAGAAGTTGAGTTATGACTACTGTCCATCAGGGATGACCATGTATTTGGGGATTAAGCCGGGATATGATCTGAAAAAGCACGGGTTAGGGAAGTTTAATGTGTGGCATTGTGAGGACTGGGACATGAATGAGATGTGGGATAAGCAGGCCGCTGGAAACTTTGATAAGCCATGGTGGTTTATGTCTACACCAACATTGCACACTGACTTTTCTGGAAACGTTCCAGAAGGTGGGCAGGTGTTGGAGATTGCAAGTTATTGCACGTTTGAGTCTTTCAAAGAAGCACAGGACAGAAGCTATGCAGAATACGCCAAGATGAAAATGGCGCTGATGAATCGGTTGATTGATTTGGTGGAGGAGAAGTATTTGCCAGGATTGAAAGAAAACATTGCAGTGAAAGTTGCCGGGACTCCAGTTACAAACCAGGATTTTGTGAAAGCGCCGTTTGGAACAGCGTATGGTGCAGCAATGCGTCCAGATCAGGTGGGGTTGAATCGTCTGAAAGCTAAAACACCATGGACAAATATGTGGTGGAGTAATCAGTCTGCTGGATATCCAGGATTGTATGGAACAGCAAGTACTGGAATTTCTCTGTATCACGAGCTAACTGGGGACAACATTTTTGAGCGACATCCGCTGAAAGGGGATGATGAGGTGATTGCTGCGTTGTAAGACAAGAATTAAAAAACCCGCCATCAGGCGGGTTTTGTTTACTTAGTTTTTTCTACTACATCTTGTGCAACTCGCTTTCCATTCCAGAGCGCACCTTCTGTCCATGGACTGTTGAGATAATCTCCACACAGCCATACGCGGTTAGATCCTTGCTCTCCAGACTCTAGGTAGTTGTGCACGCGAGTCAGGTGGCCATGAGCAAACTTTGGCATTGCAGCCTCCCATTTTTGCAAATCATGTGGTTGCAGATCTTCTTTGGTGATCCATGGGCAGATCTTTGGAAACTCTTCCATTACTGCCTCCCAGATTTCTTCATCTGACTTATCAATCATTTCCCTAGCCCATCCATCGTGCATCCATGTGCACAATAGCTGCTTTCCGTTGCTTCTCAGGTCATCACCCTTCATTACCTCATTACTGATTCCAGAAAACTTGGTGTTTTCCACATACGGCACCCAGGTAATTGAGGTTTGTGGCAAGCTGTCTGCATCAACAGTAAACGCAATAGAAACACTCTTTGCGTATTCAGTGTTACTGATCACGTCTTTTTGCCCTGGAGTTGGGTTGGTGATAATCCAGTCTGCACTTGGTGCGATAGTTGAAACCACAGCGTAATCAAACTGCTCTTCTCCACGAGCGCTGTGAATCACAACACCATCATCAGTGTTCTCAACTTTTGTTACTTCTGTATTGGTGTGTACGGT
>CAYZOG010000059.1:0-3231 GCA_964480225.1 uncultured Gammaproteobacteria bacterium
CGCAAAACATGCAATCTAATTTTTTTAGCCAATTCTTTTGAGTCCATACTATGTTGTTAGGCCGTCAACCGGAACTGCAGCACCAGCCATAAATGACGCCTGCTGTCCGCACAAAAATGTAATTACACCAGCAACCTCGTCAGCGGTTCCCATTCTGTTAGCTGCTACATATTTGTCCAGATACTCATTGTACCATCGCGGATCTTCAGTTTTGCGCTTCATCCATGTGCTTCCTTCATACTCTACCGCACCTGGCAACACACTGGTCACCACAACACCATCTTTAGCAACCTCTGCGGCCAACTCCTCACTATAGTCACTAAGCGCCTGCTTGTTTGCAATATACAACTCATCTCCTCTGCCGTGCGTAATTGAAATAGAACTCACATGCACTACTCGCCCTGCACCAGCTGCCTGCATCTTTGGAACCAAATACGCATTCACCTCTTGCGCAATCCCAACATTAAACCGATGAGATTTTGCTTTTGATTCTTCTGATGCTGTTGCCATCTCTCGCTCTTCCACAGCTCCACCAATACAATGCACCACTCCGTACACATCACCAAGCTGTGCTTCTAACTCTTGCGCAGCTTTTTGCGCAGCACCTTCTGACATGCAATCTGTCGCAATATAAGCAAAACCTTCCCCAAACTCTTCCACCAAGCTCTGTAGTGCTTCCTCATCTCTAGCAACCACACCAACACGAGCTCCTTCAGCCGCAAGCGCCAAAGCAGTAGCACGCCCAATTCCTTTGCTCGCCCCAAATACTAGTACTACTTTGTTGTGCAATCCTAAATCCATATTAGTTAATGCTTGGGCTTTCTTTTCTAAACAATCCGGTGCGCGGGTAGCTCCAAAACACCTTATACCCTGTGATAATCAATGTTAGCACAATGTGAATGCTGTACAAGGTTCCTGCCCAATATGGGCTGAAAAATGCCAAAACCACCAACCCAACATACAGCCACAACCCCCAGAAATAAATCATGAATGTTGTGTAGTCCAAAATTCGCAATGGCAACCACAATCGCTTTTTCTTAACTCTTGTTGGTTGAAAATCTACAATCTGATCATGCAACTTTCCAGCCTTGATAGTGTCTGCAACCAACAGTCGAGCCTCTCTGAAAAATGTTGCCATCTGCACAAGCATTCCCGCGAGAATCGCTGTTGCAAATGTTCCAAAAATAACACCAACACTTGATCCATCAAGAAAATGAAACGCACCAGTAAACACAAAAATACATGCTAGCGTAAAGTAGTACACCATTGGGTACAAGAAGTGCACTCCGCGGTCATGATAAATTCCTTTTTGTGATGAGCGATTTGTTGCGCGCGCAACTTCCCCATCCATCTTGTCCAAAAATGTAATACTGTATAGCGCTAACAACTGGAACAACCCAACCCAAAGTCGGTCTGGCAAAAATACGTACTCACCCATCTCAGTCCAACCTGGCCAAAAGTTCGTCAAAAAGACCGCAAGCAAAATCAAATATGACACTGTTGTCACTGCTGTTGGCCTAATGCGTGGGAACAGTTTAACTAGCACGTAAGAAATCCGCACAGAAATGTTGCGCTCAATGCGATACAAAACATCCCCCTGCAGCTTATGTTGCTTGGGCTTATGAACTTTTGCTTTAAACTCGTTAAACTTCATATTGTTTTGCAAACGCAGACAGTGTGATTGGTTCAACACCATTGCGCTGCATGGTTTTCAACATTTCCTCAATCTGAGTATACATGTGATCCAACTGCTTCTGTGTTTTGGTGTATGGACTTGCGCCTAACGCCAACTCTGAAGAATGAATCATAAACTCCAACACCGGAAGGTTGTTAGCTTTTGCACTTTGATACAATCGCTCCCAATCCGCCGCAACAGTGTTATGAAACACGCGCATCCACTTTTGTCTAAACACCAATCGGTTGAGCACCTTCTTCACAAAACTTTGCGCCATGTTCACAAACCACCCAAAACCTTCTTTCTTCACAAGCCCAGTAAACAAAATACTCATTGGCACTTGCAGTATACCATCTCGTTGATGTGGCATCACAGATTCTGCGCGCCAATCAGGCCCGCCGTTTCCATCTGCAGCACCTTTCATGCCAACCCAGCTCACCTTTGGTGTGATAGAACAATCTGCAACATATCCAAGCTCTGCCAAAATCTGCCCCTGCCTTGCATCATATCCCCATCGCCCAGCGCGATAACTTGTAGGTGCAACACCAATGTGCTGCGTGATTGACTCAGTCAACTTCTCTAGCTTTGCGCGCAACTGCTCATCACTTAACTCTGATGGATACCGCATGTCACGGTCTCCCTCATCATATGGTTCGCTAGTCCAGGGGTGCAAATGCGCTCCAACCTCTGCAACACCAGCCTTTTGCCAATCTCGCAAATACGCCGCAGACTCCACATGCTGTGCAACCGGCTGCGTAATCAAATAGGTTGGCGCATACCCATACTTCTCACACAACGCCTGAAACCGCGGCAGCGCCGCAAGATTATCTAAAACAACAGGATCACCACCTGCGCGCTGATGATCTGCTTCTGTATCAACTGTAATAATGAGATACATATTATCCCAAATTCTCTTTCTCAATCTCAACAACTTGTTTCAAAATGTCAGTAAGCGGCCACTTTGGCTTCCACCCAACCATTGTCATCAACTTATCTGCGTTGGCAATCTTGTCCCATGCCTCCTGGAAATGCTCTCCATGCAACTCTTGCGGATCCACAAACATCACCTGCCCTTGCCCAACCACATCTCTAATCAAGTGTGCCAACTCCGCAATCGTAATCACGTTTTCTGGATTTCCAACATTAAAGATTTCTCCCTCAACATCAGATTCCATAATCAGCATCAACCCTTCCATGGCATCATCCACATGAGTGAATGTTCTAATTTGTGAGCCATCCCCATACACCGTGATGTCCTCACCTGCCAAAGCCATTTTCAAAAATCGCGGAATCACAAATCCACCTTTGTGGTTTTGCTCTGGCCCAATAATGTTGTACGGACGCGCAATGTTGTATCGCAACTTGTTAGCGCGTGCAAGGTTCGTCAAGATAACTTCTCCCATCAACTTAGCGGTCGCATACTCCAACCGAACCGTGTAATTAGCTGGCACCACTTTTGGCACATCTTCCACAGTCCCTTCTTTGGCATGGAACCCGTACAGCTCTGATGTGGACATGAACATCAATTTTGCATCATGCTTCATTGCCAACTCTGC
>CAYZOG010000060.1:0-3138 GCA_964480225.1 uncultured Gammaproteobacteria bacterium
TTGAGTGTGATGTGCTTGTGCCTGCGGCGTTGGAAAATTCGTTAACTAAAGAAAATGCTGGAGACGTGAAGGCAGGTGTGGTGTTGGAGTTGGCTAATGGACCAACCACGCCAGAGGCTGATACGATTTTTGCGGAACGCAATGTGGTAGTAATTCCAGATGTATTGGCTAATGCCGGTGGTGTGTTGGTGAGCTACTTTGAGTGGTATCAGAACATGCATGATGAGAAATGGGCAGAAGAAGATGTGCTTGCAAAGTTGCAAGCACAAATGGCAGAACAGTTTGGCCATGTGTGGGATGAGGCGCAAAGCGCTAGCTCATCTCTGCGACAAGCCGCATTTGCTGTTGGATTACGGAGATTGGAAGAGGGGATGCAAAAGTAAATTGAAAAGACCGGCGTGGAGCCGGTCTTTTTTCTACGTCAGTCGTTGTAATGCAATATCGTGTTTAACCATGGTTTTGGTGATAGCGTCTATATCTTCCTGCACTTGGTTAACATTTACTTTCAGTTGCTTTACATCCAATTTCACAATTGTCAGATCATCTTTCATTGCGCTGATGGTGTATTCCATATCAGAAAAGCGCTCGTTAAACACGTTGAGAATTTGCTCATTAGTAACTTTCATCTGAAGAAGTTGTCCCCATAAGGGTTGAGGTTTAATCAGTATACATATTTTCTGAGGCCGGAACAACACCCAAAACTTTGACTTTTCCTCCCAAATCCTTGAAAATACAAATCAAACACAACTATATGGCAGATTACGTTTTTAAAGACATTGAGGCTAAGTGGCAGGCCTACTGGGATAAGCATGGGACATTTAGGGCCCATGATTTTGCGCTTGATAAGC
Organism: uncultured Gammaproteobacteria bacterium; assembly: GCA_964480225.1. Lineage (GTDB taxonomy): Bacteria > Patescibacteriota > Patescibacteriia > Magasanikbacterales > JBBTQS01 > CAYZOG01. Next base: position 849 of record CAYZOG010000060.1, read on the forward strand.
CTAAGTATTATCCACTTGTCGAATTCCCGTATCCATCGGGAGCTGGTCTTCATGTTGGGCATCCTCGGCCATATACTGCGTTGGATATTGTTGCGCGAAAGCGTCGAATGGAAGGGTATAACGTATTGTACGCTATTGGTTGGGATGCGTTTGGATTGCCAACAGAAAACTATGCTATTAAAACTGGGCGTCCGCCAGCAGAGGTGACCAAGGAAAACATCGCGACATTTACGCAGCAGATTAAATCTTTGGGAATTTCTTTTGATTGGTCTAGAGAAGTGGACACGACAGATCCTAAGTATTACAAATGGACGCAGTGGATTTTCTTGCAGTTGTTTAAGCATGGGTTGGCGTACAAGCACAACATGCCAATCAACTGGTGTTTGAGTTGTAAGATTGGTTTGGCCAATGAGGAAGTTGTTGATGGTGCATGTGAACGCTGTGGTGGAGAAGTAGAAAAGCGAGACAAAGAACAATGGATGTTGGCCATCACTAAATATGCTGACCGATTGTTGGCAGATTTGGACACAGTCGATTACATTGAGCGCGCTAAGATTCAGCAGACTAACTGGATTGGGAAGAGCGAAGGTGTGAAATGGAAGCAGAGGATCAAAGGAACTGATATTGAAATTGAGGCATTTGATTCTGTGCCGCAAACATTTATGGCGCAGACCTTTGCTGTGATTGCTGCTGACCATCCCCTTTTGGAAGAGTTGGTTGCTGGCTCTGAATATGAGGAGTCTGTGATGACAAAGGCAAAAGAGATCAATGCAGCCAAGATGACAGATAAGTATGATGAGAAGCAGGTGGATGGAATTTTCACCGGTCGATATATTGAGGATCCGTTTGGAACTGGTGATTTGCCATTGTGGGTTGCGTCATTTGCAGTTGCTGATTATGGAAGTGGGATTGTGAACTGTAGCGCACATGATGAGCGAGACTTTGAGTTTGCAAAGAAATTTGATATTCCATTGCGTCCGGTGATGTTCCCAGCTGATGAAGTTGAGGCGCAGAAGGTTCGGGATTTGGAATACTGTTATCATCATGATGCAGAAGCAATTTTGGAACAGCCGGTAGAGTTTAAGGGGAGAAAATGGGGAGAAGCTCGTCAGGAGATTATTGCGTTTGCAGAGAAAAAAGGATTTGGTGAGGCTGCGGTGCAGTACAAATTGCGAGATTGGATTTTCTCTCGTCAGCGATATTGGGGAGAGCCTATTCCTTTGGTGTGGTGTGAAAAAGATGAGAAGTGGGTTCCAATTCCAGAGAGTGAGTTGCCGTTGACCTTGCCTGAGGTGGCAAAGTACGAGCCAACTGATACTGGAGAATCACCACTTGCCGCAATGGAGGAGTGGGTGAAGACAGAGTGTCCAGAGTGTGGCGGGGCAGGACGACGTGAGACAGACACTATGCCTAACTGGGCAGGGAGCTCTTGGTACTTCTTGCGTTATTGTGCGCCTAATGATGACGAATTTTTCTTGGCCGACAAAAAGTGGAAGCGTAAGGCAATTGAGCCAAATGCGCATGACACCGCAGTGTGGGAAAGTTATTTGGCGGTGAAAAAAGCGTTTGGTGCTGAAGGGATTGATTTCTGGATTTGCGGGAGCTTGTCTGTGAATGCGCTTAACCGAGAGTTGTGGAAGCACATGGATGATCTTGATGTGCATGTGCAGAGTAAGGATTATGCCCGTGCGTTAAAGGTGATGGAAGGGCTCGGTATGGTAGTGAATAAGAAACGAGAGGGAAGCATGGAGATCACGCATGGTGAGGTTGATGTTGAGTTGATTGAGATCACAGCAGATGAACACGGTGCGTATTCATACTACAGCAATGGTCAGCGAATTGCGGTGACCGTAAATGACTATGAGTGGGTAGAGCGCGGGCAGTTGTTTGGTGAGACTATTAGAACAGTTTCTCCATGGCATGTGTTGTGGCAGTACACCTATTTGGAGAAATATTTTGGTCGCGAGAAAGAAGGTGATGATGACAAGAAGCAGTTCTTGGGTGAGTACTTGGCAGATCCAATTAACTACTGGATGGGAGTGGATTGGTACAACGGGGGAATGGAGCACACGGTGTTGCACTTGTTGTACTCTCGATTCTGGAACAAGTTCTTGTTTGATATTGGAGTTTCACCAGTGAGTGAGGCATACAACAAGAGAACCAGTCATGGATTGATTTTGGCAGAAGGCGGAGAGAAGATGAGTAAGTCTAAGGGGAATGTGGTGAACCCAAATGAGGTTGTTGCCGAGTTTGGTGCAGACACATTGCGAGTGTACGAAATGTTTATTGG
>CAYZOG010000061.1:0-2942 GCA_964480225.1 uncultured Gammaproteobacteria bacterium
CATCGTTTGGCTTATCTAATCCAGAATACAAAATGTGTTCAACAGAATAATGCTTAATAATTTCCATACACCCACCAAAATGGTCTAGATCTGCGTGAGTGATGACAAGATATTCAATAGTAAAATCAAAATAGTTCTGTGTTCTTTGTACTGCTTCCAACCCACGACCATCTTTCCCGCAATCAATCAACATCTGCTCCCCTGTTGGGGCATGAATCAATGTTGCGTCTGCCTGACCAACATTCAAAAAGTGGATTCTGGCGTGTGTTCTAAAATCATGGGTATACCAAATCACCCATAGCGCAACCACAGCTAATCCCAAGACAAGATAGGTTTTTGTTTTTTCTTGTACCACCATAGTGTGAGCATACTATACATCAAAATTACAATTGGTAGACTCATCTGCAACTCTACCAAGCCATACGGCACAGTCGAAGCAAGCCTGGTCACCAACAACACGTACGCAGAAATTCCCCACGCTACCACACCAACCACCTTCCCCAGCACAACCGAAACCAAACTGACACTTGTCGCAATTGCGCTTACAATCATAAGCACTGGGATTAGTGGGAGCACCACCAGATTCGCCAAGACAGTGATAATAGACACTGTTCCAAACACATAACTGAGGATTGGAGCTGTAATTATAGTGGCCGCAAGGGTTGTACTTACCGCCTCACGCAAACCAAATCGTTCTGTGAGCCACTGGAGATAGGGTTCGATAAGAGGAGCGACATAGATTAATCCCATTGTTGCGAGCACAGACAAATGCAGTCCAACATCATACAACAGCAACATTGGATTCCCCACTGTCATGAGCAGAACTGATGCAACAATTACCGGACCAGCGCGCGATCCTCTCCCTAGTGTCTTTCCAAGCAGCGCAACAACACCCATAATCCCGGCCCTAACCGCAGACGCACTAGCACCAACAAAGATCACAAATCCAACCACCGCAATCAGCACCACACCAAACGATTTCTTTCTGCCAACTCCCACCCCACGCAATACTGCCATCATGACATTGGCCACAATGGTTACATTGTACCCAGACACCGCCATGATATGCGTGAGCCCTGCCGCACTAAACTGATCTTTTAGCTCCTTTGGCAGCCCAGCCCGGTCTCCATACAAAATCCCAGCAATAAAACTGGCGTTCGGCTCTGCCCAAATCTCTCTAACTTTGCTTCCAATATACTGCCGAGACTTAACCAACCACCCTTTCACACCCAATCTAGTATGTTCATTTTTTGTATTCACCGTAGACTGGTCACAAACCGCATCTATTCCTTGCATTCTAAGATATCGGCCATAAGCAAATTCGTCAGAATTAAGCGTGTCTGGATGAGACATTAGACATTCAATTTCCAAGACCTCACCAAACTGATACTGCGGAAAGCTCCCTGCCCTCACCTGAATCACTAACCCTGTAGAATCTTCTACCTCCAACGTCTGCCCATACTGATTCCTAACGACCTCTTCCACGACTCGCCCGTCGCCGCGGTATTGGAAAGCCCCATGTACCACCCCACGCAACTGAACCTCTCCCCAATACGCATACGCAGCAAGTCCACAAAGCACACCACAACCCAGCATCATGAATCGTTTGGAAGGTGTGTTTATAGTCATAAAATTATATGACTATACACCTCAAAACCCCTTATTTCAAGACCAAAACTGTGCTCACACCTGGGATAGCCTGTGCAGCACACCTTGACAAAACCCAGAAAATAGCGTATATTCCTTTGTTAGCAATGGTGCTAACACCCCAGCCTTACCAGCATTAGGCTGGGACAGACTGGAGAAAAGAATGCGTACTTTTCTGAGCATTAGGCAGATGGCAGAGATCGTCGGAGAGGCAGCCAGCAAAGCGTCCCCGGACTGGGAATATGATCGCGATGTTACGCTGTACGTCAAATTCAACGACGAAGAGCAACCGTACGAGTTCGGCATTTACTCAGATTCGTTTGTGGGGAAAAACGGCAGCGTGCCGCACCTCTACCACAACGACTGGGTCGACGTCCTCGACCAGAGCTTCTCGGTCTTGGTTGACCAGGGTTGCCTGTACGGCTGCACTGCCATGTGGTTTGAAGTCGAGCTGTGGGACACCGGCGATGACGACTAGCCACTCGGCTCGACGAGCCGACTCCAGAGGCGGGAACGCCTCAAGTGCCGCGGGAAACGCGGCGAACCCGACCGACCGTCGGGCGACGACGAGCGCGCAGATTTTCTTCAAAGGAGAATTGAAATGTGAAAAACTCACTCTTTTCTTGACCCAACATGGCAGCTCCCACACTGCCATGTCATTTTTTTACTAAAAAACCGCCTTTCGGCGGCTTTTAGATTTGATGCTTTGGAAAACTACACCACAATACTTACCATCTTTCCTGGAATGACAATCACCTTCTTTGGCTCTTTGCCATCAAGCCATTTCTGTACATTGTCATGTGCCAACGCAGCCGCTTCCATCTCCTCTTTTGAAGCTTCAGCAGCAATCGCAATGGTCGCTCTCATCTTTCCATTTACCTGGACCGCAATTGTCACCTCATCAACGGTCAAAAAGTCTGGGTTTGCTTTTGGCCATTCTACATTGCTGATTGAAGTCTTTGCATCACCAAACTTCTCCCACAACTCCTCTGCCATGTGTGATGCAAATGGAGACAAGATCTTAATAAAATCGCGATACACACTCACCGGCACCTGATCCATTTTCACCAAATGATTGTTACATTCCATCATTGCCGCAATCGCGGTATTAAATCGCATACCCTCAATGTCTGCATCAACCTTGGCAATGGTCTTGTGCAAAATCTGCAATGTTTCCTTATCAGCTTCAACGTCCGCCACCTTATCTTGCACATCCCACGCGCGCTTCAAGAAACGGTGAACACCAACCAATCCCTTGGTAGACCATGCCGCATGCTGATCAAACGGACCAATAA
>CAYZOG010000062.1:0-2910 GCA_964480225.1 uncultured Gammaproteobacteria bacterium
TATACTACTGCCGTCTTAAAAAACTCGTAAATTAAATATGATTCAAGCAATCAGAAAACGAGCACCGTTGTATATCGCATTTTTTGCAACTATCGCGGTGTTTGCGGCCCCATATGCGTGGGCAGCAGGCGGAGGAGGTGGGAATGGACATGGCGGATTTGCCAGCACATTCCTATGGATCGCTGTGATCCTGATCGTGGCCAAGTTGGCCAGTCTTATTGAGAAGTGGGGACAGCCCGCAGTTCTTGGTGAGTTGGTAGTTGGTGTAATTTTGGGAAACCTGACATTGGCAGGTCTTCACATTTTTGAGCCAATTAAGCATAACGAAATCATTACGTTCCTTAGTGAACTTGGTGTTGTGATTTTGTTGTTCCAGGTTGGTTTGGAATCAAACATCCATGAGATGAAAAAGGTTGGTGTGCCAGCGTTCTTGGTAGCTATCCTTGGTGTGGTAATTCCGTTTGTTCTTGGAACATGGATTGTTGGACCATGGTTGATGCCTGGTCTTGATCAGAATGCATACCTCTTCTTGGGAGCTGCGCTTACTGCAACTTCTGTAGGTATTACCGCTCGAGTATTCCAGGACCTTGGAAAGCTCAAGATGAAAGAAGCGCAAATTGTGCTTGGAGCGGCTGTTATTGACGATGTTCTTGGTTTGATCATTTTGGCGGTTGTGTCAGCAATGGCAACACTTGGAGCAGCAAGTCTTGGAATGATTGGATGGATTGCAGCTAAGGCTGTTCTCTTCCTAGTTGGTGCGATTGTACTTGGTCAGTTGGGAGCAAAGTGGCTTTCAAAGCTGTTCAGTATGATCAACACTGGTGTGGCAATGAAGTTCACATTGGTAGTGGCATTTGGTTTGATCTTTGCCTACCTAGCAGACTTCATTGGTTTGGCATCAATTGTTGGTGCATTTGCTGCAGGTTTGGTGCTTGATCCAGTTCACTTTAAGTACTTTAAGGACCCACACGTGGTTAGGGATGTTAAGGAAGCAGTGAAGGAGCTTGGTGATGATGCTAAGAAGAAGGTGACTCATGCAATGAACCACCACGCACATCGTCATATTGAGGATCTTATTGAGCCGGTAGGGCACTTGCTAGTACCAATCTTCTTTGTGGTAACTGGTATGGCTGTAGATATCAGCACATTGTTTGATACTTCAGTGCTGTTGGTGGCTCTTGCGCTTACAGTTGTGGCTATTCTTGGTAAGTTTGTTTCTGGATACGCTGCTGGTAAGGGTGTAAACAAGGCACTTATCGGATTTGGAATGGTGCCACGTGGTGAAGTTGGTTTGATCTTTGCCTCAATTGGTAAAGGACTTGGTGTGGTTTCAGACTCTGTGTTCTCAGTGATTGTGATCATGGTGATTTTGACCACATTGCTAACTCCTCCAGTATTGTGCAGCTTGTTGAAGAAAATGGATAAGAAGAAAAAAGCTGCGTAAGATTTTATCGAATAAAAAGCGCGCCAGCATGGCGCGCTTTTTTAGTTTTATGCTAGACTACTCACATATGGAAAATACTACACCTACACCTCAGCCAACCCCTGCCGCACCTCAATCTGCAGGTCGCCCTTGGCCACTTACTGTCTTTGGAATCTTGGGAATCACTATTTCTGTTCTTGCGTCTGCAGGGCTGATCTGGCTGTTCTCTGTTAATGAAATCGTGTTTACTCCAGCGCTACTTGCACCGTTTTCTGGTGTGTTTGTTGCGCTCGCATTGCGACTTGCTGCTGGAATTGGAATGCTGATGATGCGCAAGTGGGTGTTCCCAGTATTTATTGTGACTGCTGTGCTTTCTGGTCTTTCAGTGGTTTCTGCTGCAATGGGTGGTTTGGGAATTGGTTTTGCACTAACTGCGTTTCTTGTCGAACTCGCAATTCTTTGGTACCTTTGGCGCGTTAAGCAGCAAGGGTTGCTTAAATAGGTTCAGCCACCTTAGCTCAGTTGGTTAGAGCGGCGCACTCGTAACGCGCAGGCCTCGAGTTCGATCCTCGAAGGTGGCTCACTCAAATTATCTGTTTTATTGTGTTAGGCTTTGTTTATTAAGATTAACTTGTTTGTATGGACTCACTAGAAAATATCAGTTGCAGCTCTCGTTGTTCTGGAACGGGGAAAATAATTGGAATTTCTCTGTTAATCGCGTTGGTGGTTAGTGCAGGTTTTTGGTTTGCAGAAGATTTTTTGCCTGAAGCGTCTGAAGCAGTTCCAACACAAGAGATAATGGAGGTTCGTGATTTGGATGAGCGAGTTTCATTGATTGAAGAGGTGTTGCTTGATGAGATTTGGTTGTACGACCTTAAAAATAAAATCGGCGCTAAAGGAGTTGAATTGGTAGAAGCTACACAGACTATATATCGACTTGAGGCTCCAAAGTACAATGTGGGATTTGATATTCCAGTTGCAATGACCTCAGAGGCTGAGGGGTTTACTGTACGAGAAAATGTTTCTGAATATGGGGACAGTCTTGCACTGAATTTCTTGGGTGATAATGAGTACGTTTGGATGGCGATTCAGGATTATTCAGCTGAGAAAGAAGCGTGGGATAAAGAAATAAATGTCAACATGCAAGGAAAAGTGGACCAGGGAATTTGTGCGATAAGGAATTACGCAGAAGGTGCGACTACGTTTTTCTGTGACAGGGGTGACAACGTTGGCGCATTTATGTACCATTTTGTGGCTGACAGCAACGATGGGCTTTGGCAATTTGTGGTTGCTGACGAGACATCTGGTGCTAAGCACATGTTAGAGCATATGGAGGGTGTTAAGCAGTTGCTACAATCAATTAGAGCCTTGTAGAAAGCGCGCACAAAAATCACAGAACCCCTGTGGTTTTTGTATTTATGCTATACTGCTTTCATGATCAGACTAAAGGGGGTGACAAAACTTTACCCGCCAAACACGGTTGGTCT
>CAYZOG010000063.1:0-2789 GCA_964480225.1 uncultured Gammaproteobacteria bacterium
AAGCGCGATCTATTGCAGAGCGAGTGGACACCTATGAAGATGCGCAAGGTGTTGTTGCTTCTCATTTATTGTTTGGAACTGGGATTGGTGCGTACACACACTCACTCCGAGAGGTTGATCCAGCAAGAAATGGATATTCATTGCAGCCAGCGCACAACGTTGCAGTTCTTGTGTTGGCAGAGCTTGGGTTGCTTGGTGTGATGTTGCTTTTGATGGTGTTGTTGAGTCGGGTTGAGTTTGCAAAACTTTATCAGCCAGAAATTATTACACTGCTTGTCACACTTTTTGTTCTCGGCACCTTTGATCACTATTTGTGGTCAACACAATCCGGTGTTCTAATTTTAGGAATTGGAATTGGGTTGATCACATGTTATCACCAGAATATCCAGACTTGAGTGTTGACACATAAACTCAGGCTAGAGATAGTGGAGATGTGAGGGCAGCAGGGCAGTGCAATTTCCATTACCCTCTTACTGTAGTAAGAACTTGCGCTGTTTACTGAAGCCAACGGACCATTGTGTTTGTTCAAACTTAAGCTTGTGCTGGTAGTACCATACAAGCAACGCAATGTGCACCGAGGCTTTGGATGCACCTACGCTTGTCTGTCATCTCCCTTACATCCTCATAAAGACATTTCTTTCTTCATGGGGGTTTAGTACAGACAGAGATCGTCCTCACTAAGCATATACTGTGCGCGCAGTAAGAGGGTACCAAAAAACTCCCACCGTGATTGGTGGGAGTTTTTTGTTTTGTGTAGATTACTTTTTCCCTTTCAGCCATCTTGCTCCAAGATACACAAATGGAGTATCAAGTGCGGCAAATCCAATCTTAAAGAGATAGTACGGGATTGCCAAGCTTATGATAAAGGCAAATGTAAACTTTGGTGTTACCTGATAAAACGCAATCATCATGAACACAAAAGTATCAATTGCTTGGGACACCATAGTAGAAACATTGTTTCTCAGCCAGAGTTTTTTTCCTTTGGTTTTTTTCTTGAGCCAATTAAACAACCACACATCATGTAGTTGAGCGAGGGCAAATGCCACCATGCTGGCAAACATGATTCGCAATGATTGTGAGAATACTTCTACGTACGCTGGGTTGCTTTCCAAAAAGCGAGCGTGTGGTTCCAAACCAACAAATACGAGAGTGAATGCCATCACCACAACTAGCGCAATGATTGCAGACCACACCAATTGGTATGCAACTTTCTTGCTGTACACTTCTTCAACAACGTCGGTGATCAAAAACATGATTGGCATCATGAAGATTCCAACGGAGACAGAGATGCCAAACAGGCTGATGATTTTTCCGCCTACAAGGTTCACGCCAACTAGCATGGCCACAAACACGGCAAACAGAATTTGGAGTTTAAATGATTTTTTCATATGTAGGGACCTTATCTTGATTGTAGAGATTTCGTCAACTGTAAAAGAAAGGGCGACGCACAGTCTGGCTGTACGTCGCTTGAGGACTACCGGGTACCCGGTAGGAAAAGGTTGGGTTCAGCAGATGCCGTCGTGACAGTAGCCACCATCGGGGAGGATGCCCCCGCAGATGATCTGCCCGTCAGTCGGCAGCTTTCGACAGTCATCACCGATGCCGGCCGCTTTCAGCTGCGTGCCGTCGATCGGAATGATGATTCCGCACATCAGAAATTTCATGAGTGGTCTCCAATTACACTCGGTTTGTCTGGGTAAAGTATAGTTGTGTTTACCTTGACAATCAAGGCCAAAATCAGTAAGATCGTGTTGAATTTAGCGAAAATTTTATGAAATTAACTCCACTTCACGATAAGGTGATTGTTAAGTCAACGGCGACTGAGACAGCCACTGCATCAGCAATTATTATTCCAGAGACTGCAAGTAAGGATCGTCCAGAGCAGGGCGAGGTTATTGCAGTTGGCCCAGGACGTCTTAATGAGGACGGATCACGCGCACCTATGAGTGTTGCGGTTGGGCAGAAAGTTGTATTTGGAAAGTATGGTCCAAGTGAGCTTGCAATTGATGGGCAAGATCTGTTGATCTGTAACGAATCTGATATTCTCGCAATTGTTGAATAAAAAAATATGGCAAAGCAAATTAAGTTTAATGAGGAGGCTCGTCAGAAAATGATTGATGGTGTGAACCAGTTGGCTGACACTGTGAAAGTAACCATGGGGCCGCGTGGTCGTAATGTGGTGATTGAAAAAGGATATGGTGCACCGCAGATTACTAAGGATGGAGTTTCTGTTGCAAAAGAAGTTGAGCTTGAGGACAAGTTTGAAAACACTGGTGTGGAGCTAGTGAAAGAGGTGGCAAGCAAGACCAATGATGTTGTTGGTGACGGAACCACAACTGCGACGGTTTTGGCGCAGGCTATTGTTAATGAAGGAATTAAAAACGTAACTGCTGGTGCAAATCCAATCAGTATTAAGAATGGTATTGATGCTGGTGTTGCTGCGGTTGTTGCAGAGCTTAAAGACAAGATCGCAAAGCCAATTGCTGGTGATGAGATTGCGCAGGTAGCTTCTATTTCTGCAAATGATGCGGAGATTGGAAAGTTGATTGCAGAGATCATGAGTGAGGTTGGTAATGATGGTGTGATCACTGTTGAGGAAGGGCAGACCTTTGGTGTGGAGAAAGAGGTGGTAAAAGGAATGCGCTTTGATAAGGGGTACATCAGCCCGTATATGATTACAGATTCAAATAGAATGGAAGCTGAGTTTGAGAATCCTCCAATTTTGATCACCGATAAAAAGATTGGATCAATTCAGGAGATTTTGCCGCTTCTAGAAAAGATTGCACAGA
>CAYZOG010000064.1:0-2664 GCA_964480225.1 uncultured Gammaproteobacteria bacterium
CTTCTTGTCCACCATCTGGTTTTGGAAGATTGGTGCCAAGATCAACAACTCATGTTCTTTTCTAGCAATCTTTCTGATCTGCTCAACAATGTTTCCGGCATCATACCGCTTTACCGGCACATTACAATCCGGACAAAACTGAGTTCCAATTCTTGCAAACAACAATCGCAGGTGATCATACACCTCAGTTGTGGTTCCAACTGTTGAACGAGGGTTACGTGAAGTACTTTTCTGATCAATCGCAATAGTTGGTGAAAGCCCGTTAATTTCGTCAACATCAGGCTTATCCTGAAGCTCCATAAATTGACGAGCATATGAAGAAAGAGACTCCGCATATCGGCGTTGTCCCTCCGCATAAATAGTATCAAAGGCCAAAGATGATTTTCCTGATCCAGAAAGACCAGTGATCACCACAAGGCTATTTTTAGGAATATCTACAGAAACATCCTTAAGGTTGTGCACGCGAGCACCCTTTACACTCAACACATCTCCAACGTTTTTTCCTTTCGGCATAGAGGTAGCTAGATAGTAAGCGGGGTCTAGCATACCAGAAGATTGCCGAGGGGTCAACTGTGGACACGCCTCACGGATGGGCTATTTAGCAAATGGTAGTGATTTGTAGCTATTACACAAACCAGGGTTTTGCTGGCAAGTTGTAGAAGTCTTGTAATCTGGGTAGGTGACTTGAAGTGTGCACTTTCCGGCAACAGTGCTTTCATTTGCTGTTCTACACACCGGAATGGCCGTAGTTCTTTCTTTGGCAAATTCCCACAACTCCTGACTATTATATGAGGAACCTTTGTATTCTTTTTGCAAAAGCTCATCAACCGCCTTCTCCACACCAGATGTAAGCAACCCACCAGCACATTGTGGCGCAGGAGATGCTGGAATCTCTGGCTTACCACCAGCACCAAGTGAAAGCTCCATGGTTCCAACCCTGGTACACAACGCGCCAAGCGGCTTCATGTTAAGTGCAACGGTTTTCCCGCTAGAATCATCATCCTCAAGATAAATTGTTCCACCAAGAGACACTGGATATTGCAAGACCTTATCTCCACCACCATCTGGTGCGTACCACCCACATCGCCCAAATGAACTACTCTTATTTGCCTTGTAACAAACCTTAGACCCCACAAAATCCCCTTTTGAATTTTTCAAAAAGTCACTATCACTTGGATCAATTCCGCCGCACCCAACAAATGAAACTGCACCGCCTTCTGACGTACCAACTGACTCTGAATCACTAAACGCGCACCATGAGTTAAATGCCACATCTGACTTATTAGAATCCTGCTTACTACAGAATCCACCGCCATTCTCTGCCTGCGCTGTTCCCTTTGGCGCTGGATAACACTTATATGAATCATTTCCTCCAAGCCCTGTAATCCCACAGAGGTTTGGACCTTCTCCAGAGATAATACATGACGAACCTTCTTCCACTTTCTTATCATCTACACACATAAACAAGTTTCCACCAACAGTATTCACACTGGTCACCTCCTTGCACACTGTTCCATTTTTACAGAACCCCTCTTTCTTCCCATTTGGCTCCACCTTACAATTGGTCAGGTCTTTTGGTGTTGTTTTAATTTGCTTCGCAAGATTCTCCATTCTAGCCACAGTAAACTCCATCTGCTTAGCCTTGGCTTGAACAGACACATCCAAAATTTCCAGCGCAGCATAAATTGCAGTCACACTCTTCAACAACATATCTGAAACTTCAATCGCGGTACTGTATGTCGCAGCAGCAACAGTAGCACCAACAGCACCAGCGATATCTTTCAGACCTAATGCTTGTACCTCCTGCAAAATACCCAGATCCTCTGCCTGCGTCTCAAGTAGCTTTTTCTCTTTGTTAAAATCTGAAATTAACTTTGGAAATACCGCATCACACACATCAGATTTCTTAAAATCCCCACAAGAATTTCCAAGCTCACCAGCGCTACATGAATAATCTCCCGCATGGGTCAGCACACACTCTGAGCCACCCTGACAAATGTCTACCTTATCTGTAAACACATTCACTCCATCAAGCAACGTATGGTTTTGCGGATGACAATCTGAACCTGCCAATCCTGATGAACAATACCCAGTTTCTTCTGCCACAAAACACCCGGCTGTCCATTCATTTCTCACACACTTTCCTGATGAGCACTCATTATTTGAAAGACATGGCTCTCCTGATTTTCTATTCTTTGTTCTAGTAGTACACGTCCCAACCATTCCTTCACCCGGCAATCCACTTTTCCAATCATTAGAAATGTTTGTTGCCGCAACCCCCGGGTTAAGTGATGATCCTCCAGTTACAACCTGGACTCCAATATCCGCAAAAAACAATGGAGTATTCACAAACGCCAACGCAAGTTGTGCTGCAGTTTTAGCACTAGTCACACCCCACGCTTGAAATGCCTCACTGCACTGCCCCGCAGTCTTTGGATCCACATCTCGTCGAACCCTACAATTACCACCCAACTCCGCACACGTATTTGCCAACAACCCACTTTGCTTACACAAATCACCAATCTTGTAATCTCGACAAGTAGCATTGATCTTTTGTAGTTGCTCATCAGTCGCCCCAAACGGAATCTTAATCAGAGAACAATACTTATCCTTACAACACAACTTCTCTGCACCTGGATACAATGTCTTGTTCAAGTCTGCATC
>CAYZOG010000065.1:0-1242 GCA_964480225.1 uncultured Gammaproteobacteria bacterium
TGATCCTCAGAGCTCACCACATGAAGTGTTGGATTTCCGGTCTGTTGCGCGGGTTGTTTGTGCTGCACAACCAGCTTTTGTAACGCCCGAGGCTGTAGTGGTGGCAACATCATCTTACAAATCTGTCCAGCATACACGCCATACAGCCGAGAAAAGAAGATCGCGTCCTGAATGTCCTGCAATTGCAATAGTGGCTCTGGATGAATCAGATCCTGGATATCCAAAAGGTTGTATCGTGGCTTATATCGAGCTTCCACCGCAATAACAACACCAAACTCTTTTTGGTTTCTAAAATTCACCCGCACAACGTGGCCAGGCTTTAAATTGAGCGCGTCTGGGACTCGATAGGAAAAAGACCGCTTGTTTGCTGGCAAGCGGGCCAAAATAATCACATCAGCCTGAAGAATTTTAGTAGACATGGGAAAAATCAGGCCTCCTTACCCACACCTTATCGGAGAATAAACTGCGCGGTCAAATACCCAACGCCGCCAGGGGTCTCATATGCCAGTTCTTTGTAGGTGTAGCTTGTTCTTTGGGTGAGTCCTAGGAAGATCAACAGCGGCTCAAGTGCGCATTGCACAGCCTCATCAGCAACTTTTTCATCAAAAGAAAGTAGGGCAGTGGCGTTGTAATTTGCCAATTTCTCCCGAACCGCGTCATCAAACTGCTGCCCAGCAGGGGAATACCCAGACGGACTTTCGGTAGCAAGTGTGTGCGCCAAATCTGTAGACACCAAAATACCGTAACGTGTAGAGCTATTCAGCACAATGTCTTTTAACAAATATCCAAAATCAAAGTGCGCCTTGCGAGATTGCGCGCTTCCACCAATAGTAACAATCTTGTTCTTTCTCACACCTTCACGCAACAACATCAACGGCACAGCAGTAGCGTAATCCACTTCCGCATCACTGGTTAGTGCCAACTCCACATCTTCTTTTCTACAAACCTCTCGCAACTTTGCTACAAACTGCAGGTCATTAGTAAACGCAGGGTGTTCCTTAATATCTCCAAACTGCGTAAATGACGGATGCAACACATCACTTCCAAACACGGTAAACGCATCATCATGTTCTGCAGCATGCGCAGACAACACAATAAGCGTGTCCACATGACTCGCCAAAATCTCATCCTGAAGATGAGCAAACGCCTTACGGGTCTGCGGCAACGGATCCTTATCTGTAGCCACGTGGTCCAGCAAAAGCGGGGTATGTGGTGTTAGTGCTGCAAAAACAAGTGCCATAC
>CAYZOG010000065.1:1342-2601 GCA_964480225.1 uncultured Gammaproteobacteria bacterium
GTGTTCAATTCAATATCATCTCCAAGTGGGTGGGCCAACAGCGCTTGCTCGCTCACGCGGACAATGTTGTCTGCCTTGTACCCAAGCCCTTCAAATACTGCCTCATTTGGGATATGTCGTCTAGTTCCGTCAGAAATCACGTAAATCAATGGCGAACCTTCTGCTGCAAGCAATGTTCCTTCTTTAAACGTGAGCCGCTTTTGCAGTAGTGGGAACTCTGCGATCAGTTCTGTGTCTACGTTCGTAATTGTCAAGCTAGGGAAGAGTACTTTGGCAATATCTTCATGCACAATTGGCTGGCGCTTTCCATGTTCTACGTAGTACAAGTTTCCAGTGGTTTTTTCTCTGAGCACCGCTCCAAGCGGATGAATAGTCGCGCTTGTGATGATCTTTCCCTGGAAATATGACTGAATGTCTGCTTTCTCAACATCAATCACTTCATCTGGGTGGTACCCAAGCTGTCTAAACACCTCAGATGATGAGATGTAATGCACAGTGTCGTCTCGTAAAAGGAATGTCATTCCATTTGGTTGTCGTAATAGTGAGAAGTTTGGAAACTTGATTTCCGAACCTTGCTCATAGGTCAAAAAGTCTGACTCGTCAATCTGAATGATCTGCTTTGGATCAAACCGAGAGGTGAGCGCCGCCTTACTTGTGAAGACTCGCAAATATCCTTTTTCAATCAAGTACACCGTTGGCTGTCCCTTAACCTGAACTACAGAACCATTTGGGAATGTTCTAGAGAACCATCGGTTCCAAATTGTCCAAAACAGTTTGTTTCCGTGGATGTGCGGGGTGTAGGTGTACAAAAATCCAGTTGCATAGTTTTGTGGAGTCACGCTTTGCCCATCAATGTTGCGTGTCACACCAACCTTTTTAAATGATCCGTGATCTTGGTTGTTTTCCCACCATGCGGCCGCTTCTGCTGCGTGCTCCACTTGCTTAGCGAACCCTTTAAACTTCTGAATATGTGGGTCTGTTGTTTTGCAAGAATCACATACCGCATATCCCATTGCCCAATCATAGGCTCGCTGGGTTGGGTTTTGCGCTTCAACTAGACTCTGTTCTTTCTGAAGGGTTACCAAAAGGAATCTCGGGCTAACAAAGTTTCTTTTGGCACTGTTGTAGATTAGCTCTGATGCGGTGAGTCGCTTTCCAGAATCAACATCTGTGTCTTTGTGGTTTGAAAGTGTGCTGTGCCGTGCATCCAAAAACGCTTGGATCGCGTCCTTGGTCATGGCGTTGTGATCAAACAGCTC
>CAYZOG010000066.1:0-2545 GCA_964480225.1 uncultured Gammaproteobacteria bacterium
CCGTACCCGATCAATGAACGAAGTGCACCGGGCAGACGCCTGGTGTTCGTTTTTTTAAAGCTTTTTTAATCTAAATCCGTCCGCATCATCAATCACATCCCATCCCGCGGCGCTGAGCTTGTCTCTCATTTCATCTGCGGTTGCCCAGTCTTTGGCGGCTCTAGCATCTGCGCGTTGTTGTGCTAGCGCTACAATCTCCTCAGGTGTCTCAACCTGCGCATTGCTTTTCACAAGCTCTTCTAGTCCAAGTCCAAGCATCCATTTATCTGCGTCCAAAACTGTTGCTGCAACATTTGGATCTACATCCCCAGATTTACCAAGTGCCTTCCAAATAATTGCCAATGCTTGTGCAGAATTAAGATCATCATTCATTGCGTCCCTAACTTCGCTCAGCAAATCATCATTAGCAATACCAGGCTCCACAGTTTGCAATCGCGCAACAAGATTAGCAAGTCCTGTTTTGGCCGCGTCCATTGCTTCTTCAGTAAAGTTTAGTTGTTTTCTGTAATGCGCCTGCAACAAGAAGTATCGGTAGTCAGCAGGGGAGTATCCTTTGTCAATCAGTGTCTGCAGGGTCAAAAAGTTCCCCATAGACTTACCCATGCGCGCATTATCAATCACAAGAAATTCGCCATGACACCAAAACTTAGCAAATGGCTTACCAGTTGCGGCTTCAGATTGCGCAATCTCATTGGTGTGATGCACTGGAATGTGATCAATTCCTCCACAATGAATATCAATCGTGTCACCAAGCTCTGCCATTGCCATTGCAGAACATTCTGCGTGCCATCCAGGAAAACCAACACCCCATGGTGACTCCCATTCCATTTGCCGCTGAGAACCTTTTGGTGAGAACTTCCACAATGCAAAATCTGTTGGGTTCTTTTTGTGTCCTGCATCCACACGTGCACCCTCTTGCAATCCTTTCAAATGCGCTTCAGTGAGTAGTGCTTTTCCGTAGTCTGGGAACGTAGACGTATCAAAGTACACACCATCTTCTGTCTGATAGGTATGTCCTTTGTCTTCCAAGGTTTTCACCAGCGCAATCTGTTGCTCAATATATTCTGTGGCTTTGGTGTATTTGTCTGGTGGCAAAATCCCAAGCCGCTCAAAATCATGCTGAAATGCTTTGGTGTATTTTTCTGCCAACTCCCACGCGGTTGCTCCGCCTTCACTCGCAGCCTTTTCCATCTTATCTTCTCCAGCGTCCCCATCATCAGTCAGGTGCCCCACATCAGTGATGTTCATGATGTGCTTAACCTTCAAGCTGTTTGCTAGGAGGGTTCGTTTAAGAAGATCCTCAAACACGTAGGTTCTCAAATTACCAATGTGCAGATAGTTGTATACGGTTGGACCACAGGTATACAACAACACCGCATCGCCCTCAGGACTGAACGGTTCTTTTTGCCGAGTCAATGAATTGTACAGCTTGATTTCCATAGCCATAGTGTAGCACATAATCAGATTGACAAAAGGGGGGAGAGGTGGTAGTCTCATGTGTCCAGGCACGGTGTCTGGTGTCGCATTGCAGGAGGGTGCATGCAGTTTAATGAGTGGTTACGACTGGCGTTCCCCCGCTTTTTTGAAAGGCGCCTAAACACCAAGGATCGATTCATCGATCAGCTCCTGGAGGAGGGACACAGAGAGATTCATTCTCGAATGTTCTGGAGTAAAGGGCGGTACTTCTTGATTGAAGGCATGATCTATGGGCGTCGGGGGAAATACGTTCTGGTTCGTGAGTTTCAGGCTCGAGGTGGGCGTGGTCGTCCCATATCCTACTTCATGTGCTCAGAAGATGGATTGACTGCGTCTGGAGTCAGAGATCATGACAAAGCTAGAAAGAAGTTGTGGTCTCCTCATGTGGGCTTTCCTGCTCTGATGGAGTATCACAAAAAGCTCGTAGAGCGATTCCCGCCAGAGCAAGGCTACATCCACACATCCATGGGGCTCAAGGGCCAAGAATTGATCTACAAGGAGGGGGAATTCTGTGAAGTGGTTTAAAGACTGGTTCAACGCACGGTTCCGCACGGTCTACACAGCAAAGGAGTTGGACTTTTGGGCGAAGTGCCACAAGAAGGCGTGTACAACCGTAGAGGCTCGCATTGCGTCTGAGCCGTGCGGGTCAAATCCGGATCGTTGTCACGTTGTCCTGACCCTGGTTGGGAAGGGGCGTGGCTGGCTCAAGTACGTGAAGTACAAGGCTGAGTCGCGTGAAGCCTTTCCGTGTGAGACGCTCCAAGACGGAACTCGCCGCGTGAACCGTACCCACGCCGTGACTGATGTTGTCGGTCAGATGGTGCGGGACGCTCTGGCGATCAGGCACCAACTACTGCACGAGAGCAGTGGCTTCACCTGGCGCTTCTACAACCTCGTCGGGGAGGAGGTCACGAGGGAAGAATTCAGAATGCTGCAATACACCTGAGCACGGAGGGCTTAGCAGGCGGCAGAACACAGGACAAAGGAACGTTAACGCGTTCCTTTTGTGTTTTAATATGGTATACTTTCCCCACTATGGGTCTATTTTCAAAAAAGCAACAACACGTGC
>CAYZOG010000067.1:0-2492 GCA_964480225.1 uncultured Gammaproteobacteria bacterium
ATGCACACTGACTGTTGGAACTACACGTTTCCCCATCTTTTAAATTAACTTTTGCTTTTTTACAAATTCCCACTTGTCCAGTACCTGGGAGTCCGGCTTCCCAATCATTTTGAATATTCTTTGTCGCCTGTACAGGATCAATGGTCCACTGACCATTCGTCAAAAACTGTAGCCCCATATCACCGACAAACAACGGAGTCGCCAAGAAGCTGAACGCAATATTTTTAGCGCTTTCTAGCCCAGGGAATACATATGTTTGTAGCACCTGACTACACGCTCCAGCTGTTTTTGGATCTGATGCCATTCCAATTGAGCACTCTCCTCCGCTTTTTGCACACGCATCAGCAAGCGGCCCCTGCTCTTTGCAGAAGAATCCGTAGTCACTATATGACTTACATTCTTTTGCAAAAGTCTTAAGTTGTTCTTCTGAAAGCCCGCCTGGAACCCTCACCATTGCGCAATATCCTTTGGTGTTACAACACAACTGATCTGAACCAGGAGTGTATTTCTTGTTCAAGTCTGCATCTGCACCAATAACTGCCTGAATGGCGGGTGGTTGAAGCGCAACTGTTTGCGGTGAGACTGTATTGAGCAGTGTGTATCCACCTGCTGCTGTTCCCATGGCAACAAAACTTGCCACCATCATTGATTTTGCCCCAGCAACCGCAGCTGCATTTCCTGCTGCTGCCGCTGCCTGCGCACCAGCAAAGACCAGAGACAAGATACTCGCAACTCCAAGTAGCACAAATCCGTAGTTAAACAACAACGGAATAAATTCGACAATTGTTGCCTTAGAAACTCCACCAACCTCAACATTAAGATCTGTGTCCGCTAATACAAAACAATAGTTTCCAGATGTCGCTCCTTTATTATTTTCTGGCGGTGACCAAACATGACCAGCCTTTTCACAAGCAGCCTTTGTCCAAACTTTAGGATTATCTGGCGCTGCCGGTTCATTAGCCTTTTCAATATTGGTATTCTTTTTGGACAGCGCCGCATCAACACTCAACGTCTTACCTCCACACGCCGTAACCTGCCCACACTTTTGCCCAACAATCTTTGCGGTAGTAACCCCTCCAGAACCTGCATCTTCCGTACTGCTGTAAAAAATCTCCCCACACCCTGCGGTGGCTGGATGACATTGGTTTACCTCTTCCCCGTCTTGATATGTGCCATCCTTGTTCTTATCCTGAAACACCACACAACACTGATCTTGCACCTTACAAATATCCACTGATGAACACGCATCAGTCGTGGTCTTCAACTTTGAACCCAAACTAGTATCACACGCATTCTTTTGATTGATCTTCTCCGCTGCAGAACATGACGTCACATTGGTCTGCGCAAAATCCCCGTTGTACTGAATACAACATTGAATATCATCTGAAACCTCCTTTACATCTCCAGCTAGATTCTTTTCATTTTCAGCTGCCTTTTCTGAAGCTTGTTTAAATGCAGGAGAATTATTTGTGGGACAAACACCTGCAGCATCTGTACCTAGAAATGAAGTACTAGAATACCCCGGCACAGTTAGACATTGCCCCTTTGCGCCACCAGTAAACGCCAAACAACCCTCTACTGGGGAATTTAACGCCACTTTCTCATACACACAGAAATGCTTAGAGTTCCACTCTGTTAAAAATGGAACCAACTTACTATCGGGCTTACCTGAACATTGTGAATCAGACTTGAACGAACCTTCCTCCACAACAGATGCGTACGCATTACTCAAATTCTCACAATTTCCAGCGTAGCTATCCACGTCACCTACATATGTAAAGTCATAACATCCACCAAACTTTGCAATCCCAGCACCATCTTCTGTGAAGTTTGCAATTACACAGTGCCCAGTCTTTGTTGCAATCGCCTGCGCATCAGCAGCACCAAACAAGACCGCAATTGCGGCCAGACCAACAACTAGTCCTGTTTGGAAAAATCTCATTGTGCCAAACGATCAATAATCTCTTCCCAGGTTTCAAACGGAACAACACCCTGAATTGGGAAACCGTTTACAAAGAAGGTTGGCGTTCCAAGCACACCAGCATCAACACCTGCTTGAAAATCCTCTGCAACATCCTGTTTCTTCACCCCACTCTCATAACACTGTGTAAACACATCAACATCCATTCCTAAGCTTCCTGCATATCGAGTCAAATCTGCATCCTCCATCCTATCTTGGTTCTGGAACAGAATGTCATGGAATTCCCAAAACTTTCCTTGATCACGCGCACACTCTGATGCTTCTGCTGCTGGCGCCGCCCGTGGATGAACTGCAGCCACTGGGAAGTGACGATACTGCAACTGCACTTTGTCACCATACTGCTGCACCACTGCTCGCAAAATTGGATGTGCTGCCTGACAGAATGGACATTCAAAATCACTGAATTCGACAATCTGAATAGGAGCTCCTTCTACACCAAGATATGGATGATCTCCATCATGAACCCACACTTGAGATCCCTCAACCCGTTTCCCAGACTGATCTGTTGCTG
>CAYZOG010000068.1:0-2390 GCA_964480225.1 uncultured Gammaproteobacteria bacterium
GTTGTTGATGTTGGACTTCTTCAACGGCGCTCGCTTACGCTCGCGCCAAGTGCGCAAAAACCAGAGCCAATCGCCACCACCATCCATTCACTGGATGATGAGGTTAAAAACAAAAACTATAGCTTTATTACAGATCCGGCTCGTGAACTACTGGAGAACGCCAGCGCAACAAACAAAGTCTTAGTCCTGCACAACAGAAAAGGATTCTCTCGATGGATTGAGTGCATTGATTGTCACCATCACTTCACCTGCCCAGAATGTGACAAGCCGGTACGCGTCCAATCTAACGGCAAAATGCACTGCGCAACCATCACACACAGCGTTCCACAACATGACACCTGTCCAAACTGCGGCTCTGTAAAATTTAAGTTTGCTGCAAAAGGAATTGATGCGCTTGCGTTTGATCTGTCTAAAACATTCCCCAACTTACGTGTGGCCGTTCTACACGCAGATCATGATGCTGATCTCAGCAGCGCAGATGTGGTTGTTGCCACAGACGCGGCGTTTTCTGCAATGGACTTTTCTCAAGTTGGTGCGGTGTGGGTTCCGTACGCAGACCGCTTCTTCACCTACCCGTGGTACGCCGCACTAGAAAACGGATTACAGTTTTTCAGAGACATTTCTTGGCGAACCCAACCAGGCACTTCCCTACTTATCCAAACGTTCACCCCGGACCACTTACTGTTTAGATCACTCACAGATTACACCACGTTACGAAAATTCTACGCCAAAGAACTCCAAGACCGCCAAACCCACAAAATGCCGCCATTTAGCACTTTGGTGAGGTTTACGCATTCTGAGGAGGATTCGGCAGAAAAAGCCCGCAAATCGCTGATTTCGGCCGTAAACAGCGTGTTAGCTGGCCAGAACTACCAGATTGGTGCGCCATTGTCAGTTGTTCGGAAAAATGGTACAAATGAGACATCATTTTTGTGCCAAATTCCTAGTGCGCAATGGATGCAAAATGTGGCATCAATTGCGGAACAACTTGGTCTCAAGTGGCGAATTGAACCTAACCCAACCCAATGAAGGTAGTACAAGTTCCAACACCGTCGTTGCGAGAGCGATCTGTTGAGGTGGACCTCAGCACGTTGTCAGAGCGACAATCATTTATTGATGAGCTCATCCGTACCATGTACGAGGATGATGGTATTGGAATTGCGTCACCGCAGGTTGGTGAGAATATTCGGTTGGTGATTATTGGAAAGGATGCTATCAAGCATACGCGTAATCACAAACAGTTCATGCCGCAGGATTTGGTGTTGGTGAACCCAGAGTTTACTCCAACCACCAAAAAAACTAAGTGGGAGCAGGAAGGATGTTTGTCTGTGCCAGGAATTTTTGGAGATGTGGAGCGCGTACTTGAAGGAACAGTAAAAGCGCACGACCGTCACGGCAATGCAATTGAATTTGAAGCCACAGACTTTTTTGCCCGCGTGATCCAGCATGAAATTGATCACATTGACGGGATTTTGTTTATTGATAAAGCCAAGAATATTGTAACTGCGTCAGAGCAGTACGATTCTCCAGCAATCTAATATGCAGCGCGTTTTGGTATACGGGACAGATGGCGTGGCGCTTCCAGCTTTGGAGGCGCTTTTAGGTGCGCCAGATATTGAGGTGGTTGGTGTGGTGACTAAGCCAGACCGTCCGGCCGGTCGCGGACAGAAAATGCAGCGTCCGCCAATTTTGGACTTGGTTCCAGAGGGTGTGCCAGTATTTCAGCCAACGCGCCTGACTCCGGAGTTGCTGGAAGAATTGCGCGCGCTTAATCCTGATATTGGTTTGGTTGTGGTGTACGGAAAGATCATTCCTACTGAGTTTTTAGAGCTTCCTGCGCGCGGGACATGGAACATCCACCCGTCGTTGTTGCCAAAGTATCGCGGTCCGTCCCCTATTGTGAGTCCAATTTTGTATGGGGACAGCAAAACCGGAGTGAGCATTATGTTGCTTGATGATGAAATGGATCATGGGCCAGTGTTTGCGCAAGAAGTTGTTCCTATCGAACCTTCTGATACCGCAGAAACCCTTTTTGATAAACTCGCAGAGATTTCTGGACCATTGCTTTTGGATACTATTAAGCGCGTTGTTGAGGACGGGCTGGAACCACAAGAACAAGACCATGACGCCGCAACCTATTGTGGAAAGTTTTCTAAAGATGACTGGGAGTTGGATTTCACTCAGCCGGCCGATTTGGTGGAGCGGAAGGTTCGGGCGTTTCCTGGTAAAGCGTGGTTTACCCTTCCAAATGGAAAGCGATGCAAAGTATTTGCCGCATCAACCACAGAAAAACCTGACTTGGAAGTCGGCAAGGGTGAATGCACAAAAACAGCATGCGTGATTGCATGCGGGAAAAACGGATTGCAGTTGGACAGTGTGCGCGTGGAAGG
>CAYZOG010000069.1:0-2280 GCA_964480225.1 uncultured Gammaproteobacteria bacterium
ACGGTCACGTCAGTATTCTCTCCGTTATCAAATTTTCCTTCTGCAATTGCGGTGATGGTAAATCGTGAGAGGGTCTCGTAGTTAATGTCACTTCCACTGGCGAGTCTAAGGGTGAAGGGGATAGTGTTTTCCTCATCTGGATCCAAGTACGTGATGTTTTTAAACTGCTCTTTGGTCCAAGTAAGAATGATTCTCTTGGTGTCTGCGTTAACAGTTTGTTCCTGTACTTTTGGATCATGACCAGCTTCCAAGCTTGCGCTGTCTAGTACTGCTGCAGATCCTTGGGTAGGCACATCAATAACACTAGTAAATGAAATATCTGTGATTCTATCCTGTCCGGTATTTTTAAAGAATAGTGAGAAGGTCAAAATATCTTCTGGTGTCACAATCACATCATCAACTGCTCCGTTAACCCTCATTGAAAGTGTGAGTTGGTGCTCTTGCAATGTTACTTCATGTTGCTGAGTAAGTTGTGGGAAGCTGCTTCCGTCACGCACAAGAGAAACTGTTGCGGTGATCGTTTCTTTAGTTTCTGCATCTGTTGTGAATGCTCCTGGTTGTACCAATGTAATTTCTTGCTCTGGTTGAAGCGCCAAAATAGTCCACACACCAGGCTCACGAGAGGTCACACCTTCAGGCAATGTATTCTTGGTCGCATCTTCAAATGCAAAGTGCTTCCCTCCGTCAATTCTCACCTCAAGTGGTCCAATTGGTTCATCCTCTGAAGAGGTGATAGTCACAGAAAGGGGGAGGCTGTCTCCTGCGGTAGCCACATCTGGGAATGCAGTAGTTAGCGCAAGTGGAGTTTCTGTAAAGCTATGTGTGAAGGTTTCAACGGTCTGGAAATCAGAATTAAAGTTGCTTGGTTTGTAGGTAAAGAAGGCTCGCAACGATTGCGTAGTATCAATCTCACCCACAATTCTTCCTGTCACGTCCAAGACAACTGCCTCATTTGGATCAAGTGTTCCAAAGCGCCACTTGTTATTGTTGTTGTCGAGTGAAAGTAGGGAAGTCTCTTCAAGTGCAAACCCGTCAGGGTAGTTCAGTGTTAGCTCTGTTTGCGCCAGTTGCAATGGCTGCTTATTGCTTACTCTCACGCGATAGGTGATAAGTTCTCCAGACTTGATTTGCTCTGGTGCAGTAATAGTCATCACAATGTTTTCTTCAGAGAAGCTTGGGCCGCTAGCGCCAAAGAAAAAGAAACCCGCCCACGCTGCCGCAGAAAACACCATCAACACCGCAATCAACCACATGAACATCCTGCGCCACTTGTTTTTCCCGCCATGGGTGAAGTGGCGCATGTCTGGCATAGATCCGTCCGCCTCCTGATAGATCTTGGTCAGCTTGTCATTAATGTTCCCAACAGTAAGCTTGCGCTTGCGCATTGGTTTTTTGCGAGCACCAGTTTTCTTTTTTGCCGCAGTCTTTTTCTTGGCTGCGGTCTTAAGCTTGTTGTGGGCAAATGATCGAGGCATATTATTTTCTCTGTGCAGTCACACCAAAGAAGGCATCTTTGGCAAACGATTGTTCAAACTTCACACCATCACTGTATTGTTCGCTATTCTCTGTTGGTGTCATCCAGATGGTTCGCCAAGACGGTGGAACAACCACATGAGATTGAACAGTGGTGTTTCTCAATCCTGGCTGACGTTGAATCACAATTCCGTAGTTAAACGCAGACTTGTGAAGTCCAAGTTTGTTTGCTGCGGTTACCAGTGGGTGGTGAGTCTTTCCAGTATCAAATGCATTAAACGGAAGTTTGTATGTCACGCGCGCCACACTGGTCTGATGCGCTTTGGTCACCATCCAGTTTCCAAATACTGTCTTGCCGAACTCTGTGGTGATGCGTGTTCCAGATCCTTCATGATATCCCTGTTCCACTACAGTTTCTGCCAACCCTTCATTCGTTGTTGCGTATTCAAGTGGTGCGTGGAAGTCGCTTTCTGCAGGGAAGGTAAATCCAGCAGCGTCAATCAACTCACTCCCTTCTGGGACATAGAATCGAGCGTACGCTAGGTTGCTGTCCTCACTAGTCTCACTACTGTGAGTTCTGATTACAGTCACAGTGTTGATGATGGATCCGTCTGGTTCAATCCACGCTTGGTGCTCAATTCTTCCTTCAAGATCTTTGTCAGACTTTTGCCCTCCAATGTTGCTCAAGCTTACGTGCAAGTAATCATGATCAGTTTGGGTAAGTCGTCCGTCCCATCCAAAGTCAGAAAGTGTGTCAGCAAAAACAGGATCTGTACTGTAGATCATCATGTCTCCAGTCTTCAATCC
>CAYZOG010000070.1:0-2274 GCA_964480225.1 uncultured Gammaproteobacteria bacterium
CAAATCGCACATACTCAAATCCAGACCGCTCAATATGATTAAGCAAGGTCTTCTTGTCCACCATCTGGTTTTGGAAGATCGGTGCCAAGATCAACAACTCATGTTCTTTTCTCGCAATCTTTCTAATCTGCTCAACAATGTTTCCAGCGTCATAGCGCTTTACCGGCACATTACAGTCCGGACAAAACTGGGTTCCAATTCTTGCAAACAACAAACGCAAATGATCATACACCTCAGTTGTGGTTCCAACTGTAGAACGAGGGTTTCTAGAAGTACTTTTCTGATCAATCGCAATAGTTGGTGAAAGCCCGTTAATCTCATCAACATCAGGTTTATCCTGAAGCTCCATAAATTGACGAGCATATGAAGAAAGAGACTCCGCATATCGGCGTTGTCCCTCCGCATAAATAGTATCAAAGGCCAAAGATGATTTTCCTGATCCAGAAAGACCAGTGATCACCACAAGGCTATTTTTAGGAATATCTACAGAAACATCCTTAAGGTTGTGCACGCGAGCACCCTTTACACTCAACACATCTCCAACGTTTTTTCCTTTCGGCATAGAGGTAGCTAGATAGTAAGCGGGGTCTAGCATACCAGAAGATTGCCGAGGGGTCAACTGTGGATGGGCTATTTGTATTTTTGGATGGTCTCCTTAGTGAAGGTAATGATCTGATCCTTCAGTGGGGACTTATCAATCAAGATACTTGAGTTGGTTGTAAACTCAATTGAAACCACACACTCACCAATTTGAGTGTCAGCACTCTTAGTCATACACATTGGCTCTGCCCAGGCATTATCCATTGCGTGCTGCAGAATTGATGTCCCGTCCTCAAGATTTCCCTTTGAAAGTTTTGCCTCAAGGTAGTTTCCAAGGATTGTATCCATGTTGCTCAACGCCCCACCACACTGCGGACTTGGGAATCGGTTCTTTGCATCTCCAGCCACCAAAACAGACCCAGCTCTTACACACGGTGATCCAATATTCTTGTGTGCAATTGCCACGCTTTTTCCTGAGTCCTCGTCATCCGCAAGATACACATTTCCCGCTGAAGATACTGGATATTTCAAAATCTTCTGCTGATCCACTGGTGCGTACCACCCACATCTACCATATGAACTTGCCGAAATCGCCTTGTAACACACTGGATGCCCTAGATAACTTCCTGACTTATTCTTTTCAATATAGCTTCCAGTTGGCAACACTCCAGTACATCCAACCGGCGCAAATGAGTAATCACCAGACCCAGCTGCAGAAATCGCTTCTGACGAACCAAACGTACAATGAGAGTTATACGCCAGCCGACCACTAAATCCATTAAGCTTACTGTCCTGCTTACTACAGTACCCACCACCTTGTGCATGTTGCGTTGTCCCCTCTGGCGCCTCATAACAATCATACGCATTCGCACCAATACCATCACAAATCTTCACAATAGGATCTTTTAACACACAAGCGGTTCCTTCTTGAATTTCTTTTCCACTTAAACACACATGAAGTGTCCCACCCACAAATCCATCTGGGTTACTTTTTTCCTGACAGCTCAACCCTGACTTACAAATAGAACCGGTCTTAATATTATCCACGTCACACTCATCCAAAATAGTCCCTGATGTTTCCTGAATTTGCGTTCTAAG
Organism: uncultured Gammaproteobacteria bacterium; assembly: GCA_964480225.1. Lineage (GTDB taxonomy): Bacteria > Patescibacteriota > Patescibacteriia > Magasanikbacterales > JBBTQS01 > CAYZOG01. The sequence continues at coordinate 1,639 of CAYZOG010000070.1, forward strand.
ATTTTCAATTTGCGCGGTTAAGAACTTAAGCGCCACCCGATCAGATTCGTCAGAAAAATTAAATACCTCAATTGCGGTGTACACCACAGGGAACACCTGACCAATAGTTGTTAGGGCTGAGACACTTTTTTCAGTCATTGCGTACACCTTCTGACCACCTACTGCCGCGGCCGCACTTCCTGCCAATTGTGGAATGTAAAAGTTAGCATCAGCAAACTCCTTTCTAATGTTTTTGTCTTCAGCTAATTCCTCATGCTCTTTGAGTTTTTTATTAAACTCCTTAACCAACTTCTGCAATCTAAATTCAGTACATGTCATGAGAAAATCTCCACATGCACTTGCTAGCGAACCATCTGAACACGCATACCGATGCCCAGCACCAATCAACCCAGACTCAACACTCAACTTACATTCCAATCCTGACTTACACGTTGCAAACTTATCAGTAAACACATTCACACCATCCAAAAGCGTGTTGTTTTGCGGATGACAATCTTGTCCAACTTCACCAGATGAACAGGTTCCTAATTCTTTTGCCACAAAACATGACGCTGTCCACTCATCACGAACACATTTCTTAGATGCACACTGACTGTTGGAACTACACGTTTCCCCATCTTTTAAATTAACTTTTGC
>CAYZOG010000071.1:0-2080 GCA_964480225.1 uncultured Gammaproteobacteria bacterium
GTGGAAGTATACACTTCTCTAAACCACATCAGAGCAATTGTGACCGCACATGAGATTGATACCGTTGTGCTGAACTTAGACACCAAAGAACAGGATGAGCTCACCCAAGAATTGTACGAGCTTATTTTCTGGGATCTCAACATCATCAATGGAAGCACATTGTATGAGCACATCACCGGACGAGTTCCCCTATCGGTGTTGTCTGAGTCTTGGTTTTTGGAAAACCTTCAGGCTGGACATGCTAAAGCGTACGACATCTTTAGATTTACCTTTGATATTATTGTGGCCGCAGGATTGCTAGTAGTAACCACAATTCTTACACCGTTTATTGCGCTGGCACTTAAGGCAACAAGCCCCGGCCCAATCTTCTTTACCCAAAACCGCGTTGGTAAAAATGGAAAGCCGTTTACGTTGTACAAGTTTAGAACCATGCATGCGCTTACTAAAGATGGTTCGGCAGAAGTTGGAGACAACCCGCAGCTAGCACAAAAAAATGACGCGCGCGTTACTAGAGTAGGAAAATTCCTTAGAAAGACCAGAATTGACGAGTTCCCTCAGGCGCTAAACATCCTAAAGGGAGAAATGAGCTTTGTTGGACCACGACCAGAACGCCCAGAGTTTATCAGAAAGTTTGAGCGCGACATCCCGTTCTTCACCGTAAGAAACATTGTTAGACCAGGAATCACCGGATGGGCCCAGATCAACTACCCATACGCCGGAAGCATGAGAGAAATGCTCAACAAACTTCAGTACGATCTGTACTATATTAAAAATCGCTCCATCATGATTGATGTCGCGATTCTACTCAAAACAATTAATACAGTCCTAAGAAGAAGAGGTCGCTAGCTAATTGCTAGGGACCTCTTCAAACTCAACACCTTCTGCTGTAAGCTCTTCTCGCAATCGGAGAACTTCTGATGCAATTGGTGCGTCACCTGGGAAAATCACGAGGAGTCGTGACCAGTCCTGATACGCGTTTACCTTATCTCCTGCAACATCTTCATAGTATCTTGCGCGGTCTCGCAAAATTGCATCTCCGCCAAACACTACTCTACTCAACCCTTCTTCATAAATTGCCAACACTACTTCTACTGGCTCATCTGGGAAGTTGTATCTAATGTGTGTCGCCAAGTCATTGTATCGCTGTGCATTACCTGGCTCCAAACTCATTGCTCGCTCATAGTAGGTTCTTGCAGTGTCATGATCCCCAATAGCTTTGTACGTTCCTGCTGCTGCAGAGTTTAGCAATGCGTTTCCTTCTCCTTGGCTTGCGATTGCCTCTTCATAGATATCAATTGCCTGCTCATATCCATAATCTAGACCATGAACTGTGGCAACCATTTTCCAGAATCGCGCTGCATCAATCCATCCAGTTAGGTCGGTTGAATCAGCTCTACTCACTTCAATTCTTTCTGTTGCCTTTGCAACAAAATCATTAACTTCTGCTTGTGCCTCAGGTGTTAATTGTAAAACTTCTTTTTCAAAACGCTTCTGTGCATACGCATCAGAGTTGAAATACCACACACCAAGCAGCGCAACCACCACTACAACTGCAGCAATGGCAATCTGTTGTTTAGTCAATTTCATAATATGCCTTAACTTTAGCCACACCATCTTCTAGTGTAGTCTCTGGCTCCCAACCAAGGAGCTCTTTAGCCTTTGTGTTATCCGCAATTGCAGCACGAGGCTCCAAACGCGGTGGAATATATGTTGTTTCTCCGCCAAACATTTCCGCAATCTGATTTACTGATGCTCCAACTCCAGGCGCCAAGTTAATCACCTCACCAGCACCAACTTTATCACTGGTCATGGCCAAAATGTTTCCACGCACCACATCATCAATGTAAGTGTAGTCACGGATCTGCTCTCCGTCTCCAGTGATTGTCATAGGCTCTCCAGCTTTTTTCTGCCGAACAAACACCATCATCACAGAAACATATGCACCCTTATCTGACATCTCTGGCCCGTACACATTAAAGTATCGCAAGCTCACCGCTTCCATTCCGTACGCCAACGCAAACACGCGTGAGTAATGCTCTCCAACATACTTCTGAATTCCGTATGGACTCATTGGTGCGGT
>CAYZOG010000072.1:0-2073 GCA_964480225.1 uncultured Gammaproteobacteria bacterium
CGCGGCGACCGGGTGTACTTCATGTTCATCGGCGTGAGCAACCAGCCCACGCAGTTCGCGTTCCTCAAAAAGATGGCCGACAAGTTCGACAACGTCGGGCTCTACGTCATCACCAACATCCGAGAATTCGTCACGTTGTCGGACAGCGAAATCAACGACTGTCTGCTCACCAACGAATTCATGGCGTGGCTGAAGGCGTAATCCGCCTCGCAACGCTAAACACTCGGAATACGACGCCTGGTCTACGGACTGGGCTCGTTTTTATTTATGCAAAACTATTCAGCACACGCTGAAAATGTACTTTTATAAAAATCTGCGTCAAGATTTCTCCCGATAAGCACAACTTCACTTACTCGGTCTTCATCTGCCCAGGGTTCGCCATCGGTATTTTCAAAATGCATATGCACGCCCTGGAAAATCATGCGCTGATCACGACCTGCAATACTGAGAATGCCTTTATACCGCATCAAATCTTGAGAGTTCAACATGAGCGCCTCCCCAATCCACTGAATCACCTTGTCCATTTGCAGCGGTCTTTCTTCACGAAGCACAATAGACTGCACATCAGAACCTTCCTCTCCATGACCATGCTCGTCCACCACATCAAGATCAATATTATCCACACTAAACGCATCAATCCCCAGAATAGACTCAAGATCCACGGCTGAGCGCTCCGTTTTGATGATTTTTGCGTTTGGGTTTAGCGTTTGAAGCTTGCGCTCTACTTCAGAAAGCTCAACATCACTTGCAAGGTCAATCTTGTTGAGCAAAATCACATCTGCAATCCCCACTTGATCACGAGCCTCCTTCATGGTCTCAAGCTGATTGATGATGTGCGCCGCATCAGCAACCGTGATAACACCATCCAACTTGTAATACTTCTTTAGCTCTGGCTTTGAAAGAAATGCCTGCACAAACGGAATCGGATTTGCAATCCCGGTTGTCTCAATAATCATGCGATCAAACACCTGCGCATCTTTTCTATCTTCAATGAGCTTCAACAACGTTCCAAGCGTGCCATCTTTTACAGAGCAACACACACAACCGTTTTCAAGCTCCACAATGCCGTCTGTGTTGTTTTTCACCAGCGCATCGTCAATCCCAATATCACCAAACTCATTTACAATTACCGCAAATTTCTCACCATGATTTTCCGTAAGGATTCTATTAAGAAGCGTGGTTTTCCCGGCACCGAGGAATCCGGTCAGAAGTGTTAATGGTACTTGTTTCATAAGCTATTTTGCCAATTTTTCTATTGCTGTTTTTACACCTTTACTGAACTGACGGTCAAGATTAACAACTGGGAAGCTGTACTTTTTAGCATTGCGTTCAAAATATTCGCTATATAGCGAAACCATCTCCCCAACTCGCTCAAACGTTTCTTCATGTTTAGTAATTGCCAATAGCCAATCATTAGGCGTTGTGCTTTTGTGCACATCTTTTGCAAACTGTTTTGCATTCTTCTTGGTAAGAAAAACAGCACGCACATTCTTTCCATGTTTCTTAACCATTTTAGCCACAAACCCTGGAGACAGCTGATACCCCTCAAGAACATAATCCAAACCATCAGCAATGCTGCACGCGATGAAAGCATCCATGGCTTTTTCTACTGTTTTAGCTTCACGCTTTAAAACTGAAACAATTTTAGCTGACGAATATGTAGCATAGAATTCGTCATTGTCCCAAGTTCCTCCTTTTCTGCGTAAAGTGTGAGACGGATACAACCGCTCCAAATCCTTTTTTGCCACATACTGCCGAGACATTGCATCCAACGTATCCGCGGAAATCCAAGAAATCTTAAGCTTCTTGGATAGTTTTTTTTTGCTAAAGTGGTTTTTCCCGCTCGCGGCGGCCCACCAACAAGATAAATCATACCTAACGGGTTAAAAATCTTCCTTAAAATCCGACTTAATCGACAATTCCTCTCCTTTCTTAATATCTCTTAATGCAACGTCACCATCTAACTCATAGTCAGGATAAACATTCGGATCATCAAATCGATTCACATGACGCTCTGGATCTGAATAATGATAAATTATTCCATGTCTTCTATGGATGAAATGCTTTTCCTCC
>CAYZOG010000073.1:0-1963 GCA_964480225.1 uncultured Gammaproteobacteria bacterium
GCCAAAATTACTACCACCGCCGCACTCGCAAGAACTTGCTTTCTGGCTTGCTTCCACAACGGCTTTGCTAAAAATAATACAGCAACTATAAGCGCCAACCATGCGGATCGGGAAAACGTAACTACAGTCATTCCAGCAAGTACCGGTAATGCCCACAACATTTGCGGCACCCCCCTCCGAGCCTTCCACACAGCCAACATCGCAATAACCAGCAATCCTCCATACACATTTGGATGTGGCAATGTTCCATAGGCTCTCAGTAAACGCTCTGCACCAACCTGAATCACAGAAACCCCTGCAATACTTGGGTCTAATGCGGACATACCCAACAATCCAAACTCAGGAGAGGTTTGCGCAATCACCTGCCAAAGCCCAAATGGAACAGTAACACCAACACCCAGCAAGGCAGCACCTAACACCCAACGCAAACCAAACTGCACCGCGCCTTGCCACATCAAAACTGGAACACAAACTACCATGCTGATTTGTAACCATGTTGTGAGTGCGTGCGCAGAAAATCCATGACCACCAAAACTCCACACTCCCAATAAGACTCCAATCAAGCCAAGACCAACTTGCTGCTCTTTTGTCATTGAACCTTGCCAAAACAACATTCCGGCCGCAACAAGACACAACACCACACTCACAAACACGCGAGTCACACCAAACTCCCATGGAGAACCATTTACAATTGGCGCACTAATCAACCACTGCGTCTGCAACGGGACACTAAACAACGCAATTGCGGTCAGCCATTTACTCACTTGCATATGCCGCTTTAAATTTGTCGCGATATTGCTCGCGCCTGTCTTCATGATGGAACTTTAACATTGTGTCAGTAATCACTACCGCACTACTTTCCTCTTCTGCCAGCCGCTTTAGATGATTTGGTAGCATCTTCCATTGCAATTTCTTCACAAACCTTTCCACCCAATTCCAATTAATCACATGAGCACAAAACCGGAACACACGTGTTAACCATCCAACTACAAATGGCTCTGCTACATGTTCTCTTTTTACAGCCCAGGTGTTGCGTGCAAACATTGGCGCAAACACATCACCATCTTCCCAAAGCACCACCAACGTTGCCAACCACATCTTGAGATACACATCATCCTCTATAGCAATGGACTCAAACGACCCAACATCACTGCTCACAAAAAAACTTGGACACACTGGATCTTGCTGACCTTCACCTGGGCGCCATCGCAACACACGCAATAATCCAGTCACCGTAAACCGAGTCAGCCACAATCGCCCAGGCTTACTCACCACAAACAAATCAATATCACTGGACTCATGAACATTCAAATACGCCAACGTATTTCCAATTCCTACACCAACAATCCACGGAAACTTCTTTAACCATCCGGCAACTTGTTGTGCTCGGTGCCATTTGCGTACTGCGGCGCGGTATCGATGATGGAATTCGTCATGGAAATCAGCCTGCTTCTGCAACGCCGGCCCAACCAAAAACACACGCTCAAATGAGAATGCGTTTTGGTACCACAACAATTCTGCGGTATCCACTGGACGACCAAACAATCCAAAAAAGGTTGTAATTGCCTGGTCTGAATCCAGCTTCATATTATTCAATGTCTTGTGATAGTTGTGCAGTTGTTCCAACTGGCGCATTCATGCGCGCTTTGTTCTCCTGCTCTGCTCCCTCGCTGATTTTCAACTCATCAACTACCATGCTTTCCGCGGTGATTGCCAGCACTTGTGAGCGGTGCACCACTAACGGTTCGCCACCAAACAATCCACGACTCACGTCATACTGCAAAATACTCTGACTCTCAGGATCAAACCTAAAGCCAATCACCTTTCCAAGCTTTTTTCGGTCTGGGGTAGTCACCACCAAACCAATCAATTGTTTGTGATCCATGAACATAGTGAACACTAGGCTGTAGCCTCTGCATCCACTTTACGAAATACCACGTACTGTTGTCCAATCTGCAACAAC
>CAYZOG010000074.1:0-1800 GCA_964480225.1 uncultured Gammaproteobacteria bacterium
TCCACCAAGTGTTCTTAGAGAGCGCAACGCAGCCCGTGCCTCCTCACCTGCTTTTGGCGGCTTACCATGCCATTCATGATCCCACTCCATGTATTCAACTCCCTTTCCTGGAATAGTGTGTGCAATAATCGCTACCGGCTTTTCATAAATTGCTTTTGCCTCATCACACGCATCCACCACTGCTCTGATGTTATGCCCATCAACATCAATCACATGAAAATTAAATGCCTCAAATTTTGCTCGCAATGATTCTAGTGGCATCACACCTTCAGTCATTCCATCAATCTGAATATTGTTGCGATCCACAATCACCGTAAGGTTGTGCAGCGGCTTATTCCCTGCAAACATAAACGCCTCCCACACCTGACCTTCTTGCAACTCCCCATCACCAGTTAGCAAAAACGTTTCATACCGCTGTTTAGCCATCTGACCAGCCAGCGCCACACCAACTGCCAAAGACGTTCCCTGCCCAAGTGGACCAGCCGCATTTTCTACACCTGGCAATCCCCGACGATGCGGATGTCCCTGAAGTCGTGTTCCAAATTTTCTCAATGTTGAAAGTTCTTTTTTTGGGAAATATCCTGCGTGCGCCAAGGTCGCATACCACACCGGACAAATATGACCGTTACTCAAAATCAATCGATCACGGTCATCCCACCATGGCTTCTTTGGCTTGTGATTGAGCACATGGAAATACAACGCAGTAAAAACATCTGCCATTCCAAGTGGACCAGCAGAATGACCAGACCCTGCTTCTGTCAGCATGGTGATAATATCTTTTCTAATTGCGTTTGCCTTCTTCTCCAACTTCTGGAGTTTGTCATCATGAATTGGCATAGCCTATTTTTTCTTTCCTGGTGAGGTGCATGGATAGCATACGTGCTGATGCTTTCCAGTTACGATTCGATAATATTCCCAGGCTGAGCCCAAGAAAAAGATACCAAACGTGATAGTAAAAATTGCATTCTCTGCAGTGTATGAATAGATGGCCAAAAATAGCGAACCTAGCATGAACACTGCGTCTTGCAAACGCTCTTTTTCAAGAAAAATTCCGTAGGTAATAAGGATCATTCCTAGGAGTCCCAAGATCACAAGAACAATCTGCGTGATGCTTGGTGTTGGGGTTGTAAAAAGGAGTTCTGTAAGTGTCATATGGTGTAAGTATAGCATAAAAAAAGAGGCCCGACTGCGACACAGCCTGACCTGTCTTTTTGTTGAGTTGTCCCGTTACTCTAGCTTCCGCCGGTCCGGATCTGGGATGACATTGCGCATGCAGTCATACACCTTATCCAGGTCGGAGACGCGAAAGTGAACGTGATTGGGTGCTGTCTTACTGGCGAGTATTGCTGGTGCCCTCTCCCACTCTCCTTCACGGAGCTCTTTCCAGAGCTCTGGGTTGCTGTGCTTCACAGTGGCGTCCCCGATGTGGAGCAAGATACTCACATCCACCGGCAGTCGCTCGCCTGGACGGTCCGCAGAGGCATTGACCTTGCAGTGCATTATCCCAGAAGGAACCACTGCCCAACGCCCCATTGGCTTTGTCTTTGTCTGAAACGCAACCGTGGTCGCTGCAAGGAGTGGCTCATGCCAGTCTTGCGGAAACCGATGCATACCTTTTGGTAGGCGGGTGCGTAACAGCAGACACATCCCCTTTGGTATCTCCGCGTAGGTAGAAATGATTTCACCCATCTCCTGAGTGATCTCGTCATTGCGAAACCGATCTTCGTCCAGATGGATCAACGGCGAGCCGCCCCGGAATTTTGCCGGGAAGGACATCCGCTGAAGAATGAACGATCTCCA
>CAYZOG010000075.1:0-1750 GCA_964480225.1 uncultured Gammaproteobacteria bacterium
TGAAGAACGTGTCGCTGTTCTCGAATCTGAAATCAAAGAGGTTTTTGATCAAGGGAAAGTGAAAGAATCGGAAAAAGACATAAATTACTGGCTCAAAATAGTGAGTTCTGACAAAAATGAAAGCCAGGACTATTGGGTAGTGTCTGACTCTAATACGCACATCTTAGATAAGAACCAAGAATAGTTATGGCAAACTGGAAAGAAGTACTAGATCAAATTAAGGAGTCAGGTAGCACACATGACATTGTGAGAAGGGAGCATCTAGAAAAACTCAGTGAAATCACCGGAAGAAACACAATCGCTTATTACAGTGGCTGGCTTCAGAAAAGCTCCCCAGAGTTGGCCAATGACCTATCCATCAACGACAATGACAAGAGCGGTTTCATGACCACAGTTCACAAGCTTAAACCTCAAAAAGGTCTTGACTTAATTTTACATACCCCGGGAGGAAATGTCGCTGCAACAGAATCTATAATTGATTATCTCACTCAGAAGTTTGATGACATTCGAGTGATTGTGCCTCAGTTAGCTATGTCAGCTGGAACAATGATAGCGTGTTCTGCAAATAGAATCGTCATGGGAAAACATTCTAGTCTCGGTCCAATTGACCCTCAATTCAATGGACTTCCCGCTCACGGAATCATCGAGGAATTTAAACAGGCCCACCGTGAAATTAGTGAGGACAACACAAAAGTAGCTGTTTGGCAACCTATTATTGCTAAGTATCACCCCACACTTGTTGGAGAATGCAATAAGGCAATAAAATGGTCTGAAGAGATTGCGCGCAACTCACTAAGCGAAAGAATGCTAAAAGATGATCCACAAAAAACAGACAAGATTAACAAAATAATCGAGGAACTCACAAGTCACTCAATTACACTCTCCCATGCTAGACATTTGTCTGCTGAAAAGTGCTCTGAGATCGGATTGACAATCGAAAAACTAGAAGACAACCAGGCTTTTCAAGATGCTGTATTAAGCGTACATCATGTATTTATGCATACTCTAACCTCCACACCAGCATTCAAGATTATCGAAAACCACCTTGGTATCGCGTTTATCCAGACCGCACAGCAACCGGTCATGCTGAGGCAGAAGTAATGCTCCCCTCAGAAACCTCCCACCGCTTCATCGCGGTCCTCAACAAAAAAGTAGACCTTGGGAAACTCATGAACGCACTTGGCCATGCAACGGCCGGGTTAGTTGGTAGTGCAGATGCATCTACCATGCACTTTCTCCCCTACACAGATGCAGATGGTGGTGTTCATCCAGCCACATCTCATTTTCCGTTTATTGTATTGAAGGCAGACAACTCAAATAAGATTCGGAAGGTTCGGGAAGAGTGTATTGCAAGAGAAATCCCCTACGCAGACTTTACCAGTTCCATGAGTATTGGAACCACAGAAGAGCAGCTTGCGCTTACCAAGGCCACAGCAGAGGCGGATTTGGAGTATTTTGGGATTGTGATGTTTGGGAAGACTGAGGAGTTGAAGGAGTTTACGGGGAAGTTTTCATTGTATAAATAAAAACCGACCTCCGATGCGTGGCACCGGAGGTGTAGGGTCTTGTTTGGCTCAGCCGCTGGGAGCGATCGTGAGGCCGGCGTTGAGGGTGTAGTGGTTCATGCCGCAGAACTGCGACTCGTCGCAGAGCTGAACCAGGAAGAGCTCCTCGCCGTCGCCATCCACGTAGGAGGCGCTGTTCTGACGAGCGAACTCGGCAACTTCATCAACGGGCGGACGCTCGTCCG
>CAYZOG010000076.1:0-1652 GCA_964480225.1 uncultured Gammaproteobacteria bacterium
GCATCAGCGTTCTCTTCCGGCATTTCCTCTGTAATAAACCCATGGTCAGGATACTTGGCCCTGATCGTGTCCACTAAATATTTGTTCACAGCCAAATCTGCCTCAGTCACAATGTCAGACTGGTGTTTTTTGGATTCAACAGACAACCCCTTCTTTCCAAAGTGCTCCAATGCGATTTTCGAACCCCCCTTACACAACTCCTGAATAAATTCTGCGTATTCCATATCAAATACCAAACAATTTTTTTGAATTTTCTAACGTTGTTTTCTCTACTTCTTCAACACTCAACCCTTTAAGCTCTGCAACTTTTTGCGCGATAAACTCAACATACCAAGGTTCGTTACGCTTACCGCGATATGGAAGCGGCGTGAGATATGGTGCATCTGTTTCAATAGTCATCCACTCTAGTGGAACCTTCTGCACCACTTCTTGAAGTGGACTAACCTCACCCTCCCCTTTGCGCGGTGGAAATGTGATGATTCCAGTAAATGAGATATAAAATCCCAACGCAATGTATCGCTGTGCCTCTTCCCAATTTCCAGTGTAGCAATGGATCAACCCACGGCGCGCCAGCTTTCCAGCGTTCACATATTCTTCCAACACATCTGCAGTTTCTTTGTGCGCATCCCGACAATGAATAATTACCGGCAAGTTTAGCTCCTCACACAAATCCAAATGCTGCCTAAACACCTCGTGCTGCTTAGCTTTCACTTCTTCTAAGTCCTTGTCTTCAGGGATTCGATACCAATCCAAACCACACTCCCCAATTGCAACCACACCTGGCTGCTGCGCCAAGGCTTTGTAGTATTCGTAATCAAAATCCTCCTCCCGAGTTTCAAACGGCACTTCACCCTCATCAATATAAACCGGAAACAAATGATTGGGATGCAACGCCACAGAAGACCACACATTGTCATAGCGCTGCGCAACCTCAACACCAGATTTGCTGGTGTCTTTTTGCGTCCCAATTAAAATCATTCCCACTCCTTTTTCCAGGGAGCGGGTAATGACTTCATCCATGTCGTTTTTATAGGCGTTGAAATGGGCGTGGGCGTGTACATCAATCAGTTTCATACTAGATATGTTCAAACAACCCTCCTACTTGTTCCCACGCTTCTGGAAGCAATGGGAATAATACTGCTGCCGAATCCACCAACCACGGCGCCATTGCAGAGTGAGACAAGTATCCTTGCAGTCCTGCACCAAATGGAAATGCGCTGAGGTATGCAATTCCAAGACCAAGCACCATCATTCCCTCCACAAAACCAAACACCGCACCAAACATGCGGTTAATAGATTTGAGGAATGGAATAAACCTTGTGAAGTTAATTGAGCGATCTACTAGCCAGAACACAAATCCAATCAATCGGTTCACCACAAAGAAGGTGATGAAGAACACCAACACATGCGCAGTTCCTTCTGGAAACTGAATCTGCTCTAGCACCCATGCGGTGATCTGATTGTTGTAATGGGTCGCCACATACGCACCCACAATGGTTCCTACCGCAGAACCAATCGCGTGAATCACTCCCACCCACCATCCAAACATGGTGAATCCAAATAGCACCACAAAGAGCAGTACGTCAGGGTTGAAAATTTCTTTCCACATAGTGTTGTTGTTAATGCAATAAGTATAGCGAATTATTGACAAA
>CAYZOG010000077.1:0-1599 GCA_964480225.1 uncultured Gammaproteobacteria bacterium
TCGATAGTATGAAAAAGGTTTTGCTTGTAACTCATGATTACGTGCCAAACACTGGTGGTGTGGCGCAATATTTGCATGGAATTTATTCTCGGCATGAGAATGCGGTTGTGCTGTTGGATGATTCGTTAAAAAAAGAGGAGGCAAAGGGTGCGGATGCGTTGTGGAGTCATGGAAAAAAAGCGCAAACTACGTTGTACACCAACTTTTGGATTCCATTTATGTATCCAAAGTGGTTGTGGCTGTTGTTTAAGGCTGCAAAGCTGATAAAGAAAGAGCAGATAGAGGAAATTCATGTGTCTCATGTGTATCCATTGGGAACGCTGTGCTATTTGTTGTGGAAGTGGAAAAAGATCCCGTACCGAATCTATTTTCACGGCATGGATATTGCAATTGCGCGCAGGAAGCAGTTTAAGCGAGGTGTGCTGAAAAATATTATTCGGTATGCGGATAGTGTTGTGGTTAATAGCGAATTTACCAAGCAGCTTGTCCAGGGTGAGGTGCAACGAGAGGTTGTGATGTGGAATCCACGGGTAGAACCTGCGCAAGAGCCGCACGCGGCTGCAGTAGAATCGTTTAAAGATCAATTTGCACTGCATGGGAAGACGGTGTTGTTTACGATTTCTAGATTGGTGAAGCGCAAAGGTGTGGATTTGGTTTTGGACGCGTTAGCAGAAGTTACTAAAACCAATCCAAACATTGTGTACGTTGTTGCAGGAACTGGGCCGGAGTTGCAAGCGTTGCAAACTAAAGCGCAGGAATTGGGGCTGCAAAACACAGTGCGGTTTATTGGCCGAGTTTCAGAAGAAGACAAGCTGGTCTGGTATGGAGTTGCGGATTGTTTTGTGATGCCAGTGAGAGATAAAGATCCAGACGTGGAAGGGTTTGGTATGGTGTATTTGGAGGCGGCGCAACACGGATTGCCAAGCATTGCGACGCAAGCTGGCGGGGTGCCAGAAGCAGTGTTGCATAACCAGACAGGGTTAGTGGTTCCGCCAGAAGATGTGGAGCAGCTTGCCATGGCAATTGGTACGCTTGCTAGGGATGAGGAGTATAGGGCTCGGCTTGGTGGGCAAGCAAAACAGCGAGCTGCACAACTAACTTGGGGTGAGGAATTCCCAGAAGAACTACTATGAGCGCAAAAGTAAGTGTTGTAATCCCGGTATTTAACCGTGCAAAAGTGCTTGCGCGTTCTTTGAAGACTTTGGAAAACCAAACATACAAAAATTTGGAAGTCATCGTGGTAAATGATGGGAGTGAAGAGAACATTTCAGATGTGGTAGATCAAATTCCGTTTGTTGGTGAATATATTGCGCAAGAAAATAAAGGTGCACCAGCTGCAAGAAATGCAGGGTTTGCAGTGGCAACAGGGGAGTATGTGTTGTTTTGGGACGCTGATGTGCTTGGGAAGCCGCACATGATTGAGACGATGGTTGCGGCACTAGAGGGTGATACAGAAGTCAGTTATGTATATCCAACACACAAGTTTGGGTGGAAAACAATGAGAGCATTGCCATTTTCTGCGGATAGATTGAAGCAGTTTAATTACATTGCGACCATGGCGCTAGTTAGGACAAAGGATTTTCCTGGGTTTGATGAGTC
>CAYZOG010000078.1:0-1587 GCA_964480225.1 uncultured Gammaproteobacteria bacterium
GTGTGCATGCTATGGCATCTCCTGCGCAGATTGATGCGCGCTGGGCGCAGATGACGGCTAACAAATTGCACATGCTTCATGTTGGAAACATGAATACAGAGAACAAAGGACATCGTGGGATTTTGGAAGGTGTGCGATTGGCAAAAGAAAACAATCCAGGCTTGGATATTGCGTTGACCTGTATTGGGGAGGGGCGATTGAAGCATGAGTTTATGGCCTGGGTTAAGGAACATGGTCTGGAAGAAGTCGTGACATTTACTGGATTTTTGCCACATGATGAGGTGTCTGCATATTATCGTGCAGCTGATGCGTTTATTTTCAATTCTAAAACTGAAGGTGGTGCGGCAAGTATTATGGAGGCAACGTCAGCCGGTTTGCCAACTATTACTTCAGACTTTGATTCTGTAGCAGAAGTGACCAATGCTGAGACTGGAATTATTGTGGAGCATGATAATGCGCAACAGTTTGCTGATGCGATTGCGGCGCTGGCTAAGGATACACAGAAGCGAGTTGTGCTTGGAAAAGCAGCTCGTGCGTTGTATGAAAAGGAGTTTGATTATGGTGCGCGTGCGCAGCAGTTTATTGACGAAATTTTTGCATAATGATTTTTGGATTTCCAAAACAATTACTTGCAACATTGGTTTGTCAAAAAGACCAGTTGGCTTTGCGCGTTGAAGAGCAGATTGCAAGTCAGACACACATTATCGATGGGGTGTTGCATTGCGACAGTTGTGCGCAACAATATGTAATCAGCGGCGGGATTGTAAACTTTCTTGAGGGGCAGGCTGGAGTTACAGATGTGATGCAAGATGAGATTGTGTCCAGAGACACTGAAGCGGCGCGGTACAACGCAAAGTTGGAAACTCGATATGCTAAAGAAGTTCCATCAACATTGAATGCGCTTGGTGATGTAAGCGGAAAGACGGTGATTGAATATGGAAGTGGAACTGGTCGGTTTACAAAAGAAATTGCGCAGGACGCAACTGCGGTATTAGCAATTGATTTTTCTAGAGCTTCTTTGGAGTGGGCTCGGGACAATTTGGAGATGGACAATGTTGGATTTGTATTGGCAGATGCATCACAAATTCAAACTGCACAAAACAGTTTTGGTGCGGTGCTGTCTACGCAGGTGCTGGAACATTTTCCAACACAAGATCAGCGAGAAACATTTGTGCGTAACATTGCACACACTGCAGAGTCTGGTGCGCGTGTAGTGTGTACGGCATATCATCATGATGTGCGCAGAAGAAATAAGCCACAAGAAGGGCGACATGACTCTGGTGTGTTTTATCACTACTTTACCGCGCAGGAGGTGAAGCAATTGTTTGTAAAAGAGTTTGCAAGCGTCTCAATTGCGTATATTGATGTGACGCTACCTGGAGAGGTTAAGCTTGGATTGAATAAGCGATTTGGTGGAATTATCTCTAGAATTAGTGGTAAGCTTCCGTTTGTGAGGCAATATGCCCATTTAGTAATGAGTGTTTCTGTTGCATAACCTATGTCTATGAAAAGTAAGCTAAAATTTTGGGATCATCCGTGGTTTAGATATTCAAAGTTCTTTACCAGTTTTCAGTATCATGGGTCATA
>CAYZOG010000079.1:0-1541 GCA_964480225.1 uncultured Gammaproteobacteria bacterium
GTCAACGACTCTTTTCTGAAGATCCCTTCGGTTACATTATTTGTGAGTCAATTCGGTATTTCACAATGATCTACATCTTCTCGAAGATTGCTTTATAATTAACAAGATGAAAACGAACTCTCTCAAAAACAGCAACCCTTATCTGAGAAAAAATAACGCCCGCAGTCGGACCATGCGCATCCGCAGCATTGCCAGTTCAACCGCTATTGAGACCGGAGAGTCTATTGCTGCAATCGAACAGAAATTGAAGGCTACAAAACGGCTTCACTCCCAAGTAACGCTTGCTTAACCAATAACTTCATCGGTTCATAGATCTCCACCCATTCCAGCATGGATTGCTAATAAATAACGCTCCTTTTCAGCATCCCAAGCGCTGAAATCCAGCTCCCCAAACCCAGCCTGCAACGCCATTACGTCTGCCAGCAAACGCGTCAGCCTGCCATTACCTTCGCGACAAGGGTGGATTAGAATAAGCTCGATATGCACGACTGCAATCGCATCAATCAACTCAGCATCTGAATAACCCCTACACGGGGTATAACACGCCAAAAAGTCCTGTTCAAACTTTTCCATCAATCCAGGCAATTGTGGAACCTCTGCAAAAGGGAAACCACCTTTACCCATTGTGACTGTTCGCAACTTTCCAGCCCATGAGTAAACATTGCCAAACCACATCCTGTGCCATTCGCACAGTTCATCAACACTGATTGTCTGATCATCCGTTACCCTTTCAAACACCTTGTCATACAGTGCTTCAAGCAACTTCAACTCAACAAGGTCCATTTCTTCCGCACCTGTAATCCCAAGAGAATTCAGCAACACTGTTTCATTAGATCCGGGCTGCCACGTTCCCTCAGCATTATCTGAAACATCATACCGGTCAGCCATTCAACACCTCCACCAACCACACCTCCATCGCCCGATCCGGCCACAAACACTCACTCTCCTTCATCCCTTTCACCCGCACAGGACGATGACAAAACCACGCTGAAGCAGAATACAGCGGCAACTCCATTACATTAGAGAAATCCCACAACATCGCATCCAGATCATCACGCGCCACACGCATCGTGCCCTGTACCGAGCGGTCACAGTGGGTATCAAACTGCAACGGATCAACCAGCGACAGCGTCCTCTCAAGCAGGCTCGTTTCATACCCCAGCTTCAACATCGTATTGGCGAAAAGATCCTGAAACCAGGAATCGAGATTGGCAAAATCGGTCTTCTTCAGTCCTGCTGCAAAAAGGGTAAAGCGGGTCTGATCGTGACAGAACATCACACAGTTGCGGCGGTCAATGGTGTAGAGGTTAGCGTGCCAGCTTCCGAGCGGGTTAGTCTCAGTTAGTGGTTGTTTACTGACACGAGGTAGCTTGGCGGCTAGTTTTTGGGTGGCGTGAACGAGCATCGTTATATCCCCTCCTCATTACTCTGCCAAGTTTTCTCCGCAAAAATTTTGTTGATAATAACCGAGATTTCTTCAAATGTACTAAGCACATTAGGGTTCAGAAAGCTTGAGCCATGTGCACGATCATTTCTGAAGT